>JBJTAQ010000297.1:0-2402 GCA_046090945.1 Pirellula sp. | reverse complement strand
TTGTGCAGCTCAATCGAGGTGGGCGTCCGCTGGTCGATCTACATTCCGATGACAAGATGGAGATTGTCATTCAAGAGATCCTGCAGGATAAGATCTATTTGACGACCACGGGCGAACTGAAGATCTTCGGAGAAACTACCGAGCAAGGAGACTTGTTGGATTTGGATGCCGGCGATCTCTAACCGAGTCATCGGGTAGCCAACTCTGGCGATCACCATGACGCAATCGAAGAGGATCGTCGTTGGGGTTTCGGGTGGTATCGCAGCTTATAAAGCTGCGATGCTCGTGAGTCGATTGGTCCAATCGGGAAACCGCGTCTCGGTTGTGATGACCGCGTCGGCAACTCGTTTTGTTGGTCCTGCCACCTTCTCTGCCCTGACAGGTTCCTCACCTGTCATAGACCCGTTCGATCCAAGGTTTCCACTTGGACCCCATATCGAGCTTGCTAAAGACTGCCAGTTGCTCTTGGTGGCACCGGCGACGGCAAAGACCATTGCAGCCTGTGCTCTGGGGCTGTCGAACGATCTGCTCTCGACACTTTATTTGAACGTCGAGTGTCCTGTGGTATTCGCACCTGCTATGAGTGCGCCGATGTGGGACAAGCCTGCCGTTCAGAGGAATATCGTCCAATTGCAGAGGGATGGCGTGCATCTAGTCGGCCCTGAATCCGGTTGGCTTTCATGCCGTCGGGTGGGATTTGGTCGAATGAGCGAGCCAGAGTCCATCCTTGAAGCCTGCAAGCCTTGGTTGGAGTAAGTGCTCAGTGGCCCATATCGTCATCACTTCTGGACCGACACGCCAATACCTCGATCCAGTTCGCTACCTGACCAACGCATCGAGTGGCCGTATGGGTGCGTCGCTGGTTCAGGCAGCACTCGATTTAGGGCATCATGTGACGGTGATCTCGGGGCCTGTTTCGGTAGTGTATCCACCGCAAGCCAAAGTGGTGTGGGTTACGACCACTCAGGAGATGCTCGATGCAACGCGCATCGCTTTTTCAACCGCCGATGGTCTGATCGGTGCAGCCGCACCTTGCGACTACATGCCCGAGCATGTCGAGAAGAGCAAAATGCAGAAGACCGGTAGCGACATCTCGATTCAGCTCAAGGAAACCCCGGACATCGTCGCCACTTTGGCCGCCCATAAACTTCCCAAGCAATGGGTGGTCGCATTTGCGCTCGAGACCCAAGACATACGCTTTCGTGCGATCGTCAAACTCAGTCGCAAAGCTTGCGATATGATTGTGTCCAATAGTGCTCAGGCCATGAACTCCGAGGAGAACAACGTCGAGGTCATCCTTCGGGGCGGGACGGTTCTCGATCAGCTTTATGGCCCAAAACCGCTAGTTGCTACAGGGATTTTGCGACTGATCGAAAAGCACCTTATCGCGTCGCCCTCGCATACTTCGTGACTACCTAACGTGAGCACCCTCCAAGCAAATCATGCAATTGAATCATGAGTACCCAGAGTTGCCCTCGGTCGTAGATCCCTTGGACATACTCGTCGTTGCACCTCATCCCGACGACGCAGAACTCGGGATGGGAGGGACCATTTCCAAAATGATTCAGCAGGGGCACAAGGTTGGTATCGTGGATTTGACCAACGGCGAACCAACTCCCTACGGATCGACGGAAAAGCGGGCGGCAGAGACCCAGCTCGCATCCAAGCATCTCGGGGTTACTTGGCGGTACAATCTTGGGCTCCCAAATCGCTTCCTAGAAGCTACCCTCGAGAATCGAGCCAAGCTTGCCGGTCTTTTTCGACTCGCGCGCCCCCGCTGGATCTTCGCACCTTTTTGGCTCGATGCCCATCCTGACCATATCGCGGCGACTGAGTTGGTCGAAGCCGCGCGCTTTTGGAGTAAACTCACCAAGTGCGATTTACCTGGAAAACCCTTCCATCCATCTCGAATCTTCTATTACTATTGCATTCACCTTAAGCATATACCGCAACCGGCTTGGATTATGGACATCAGTTCCCACTGGCAAGCCAAGGCTGACTCGATCATGGCTTATCGCAGCCAATTCCTTGAAGGCAAAGAGCATGTCGATCCTCCGATTGTTGAATTGCTACGTGAGCAAGCTGGAACTTGGGGTACCGCGATCGGAGTTCGCTACGGCGAGCCCTTTGCGTCCAAGGAACCGATCGGTTTGAAAGATCTTAACGACCTGATATGAACTCAGATCCAAGGGAAAACGAGGAACATAGGTTCAAAGCCAATGCCCATGAGTCGCCGTAAATTTCTGAGAGTCGCCGGTGGTGGCTCGATAGGATTGGTTTTTGGAGGTTGTCTAAGGCGTAGTGTAGAACTGAATGCAAACCCCAATGCAATCAATGTCGTTGCCACCACAGGCATGATCGCGGATCTAGTCCGCAGCATCGGAGGCGATGCGGTTCGTTTG
>JBJTAQ010000296.1:0-4491 GCA_046090945.1 Pirellula sp. | reverse complement strand
GACTCATTACCTTACGTACTGGAATTCCGGCAGCATCAGAATCGACCAAAGGATATCCGCAAGTTCAGTCGGTTCCAATGTTGGTCCGATCATTTCTTCGATGGCTTGAGTTTCTCCGGGCCGTGGATGCCGACAGAGTGCATGGAGATAGATCGCGTCGAGGAGTTCCTTGGGCGATCGATAAATCCCCCCGCTGGCGGATAGTTGCGAGTGCCACATTGCTGCACCACGTTCGAGCCAGTCGGCTAGGGTCTGACCATTCGACAGGTCCATGGCTTCGAGGGTCGTCAGTTCCGTCGGCCTCATGCTGACGATTTGATCCCGGTTTGGGCGTCCAAGGCTCCGCATCAGCGGATCGGCTTTGACCAGCGACGCCCGCACCATGGGTCCTTGAAGACCACTTCCGGATAACCCCATCGCGATCTCGTTTTGCAAGCGACTACCCCACGGCCCCTTGGCGACAACGGCATTCTTCCAATCGATGATGCCTTCGGCGAGTTTACCTTGAGGATCCGGTACCGAAGCCGTGTATTGCCAATTCTCCGAAGAAGCAATCGATCGGACATTCGCTTGCTCTTTCTGGGGATCCACCTGCGGATCAAACCGCTTATCGATCAATTTCATCTCAAAATACAACGCAGCAGGATTTGGTCCACTACCGCCGTTGAAGGCTTCGACCAAGATGGTATTCAAACCGGTTCGCAGGGCAGGCTTCGCGTCAAAGCTTTCGAGGCTCTCCCAGTTCTTGTCCTCAACGATGAGCCGATCGTTGATCCAGAGTTTGTATTCGTTGTCGCAGGTAATCACGCCGAATGCTTTTTCGGGGAGTTTGCTCAGATCGAGCGTTTGCCGAAAGGTGATTCTCTCGCCGGCTGGTGGGACGCTCGGTGCTTGTGCTGTCTCAGACCAAATCCAGTAACCTGTAGGATCCGAAGCCCTTGGCTTGTCACCATCGAAAGCTACCGGTTTGCCCCGCACGACTGGAGCATCGAACTTCGGTGGGGCGGCTCCAGTCAGTTGCCAAACCGAGTCGACAAACTGCTCGGCGGTCATCCGTCTAGCGCGAGGACCTTGGTAGCTGTAAGCTTCCGCAGAATTCTTTTCATGCATTCGCTCCGTGGGGGACTGATAAGCTTTGGAGGAGGCGATGGTGAAAAGAAGTTCACGGAGGTCGTAACCCTTGTCGACAAAATCGACTGCAAGATGATCCAAGAGGTCTTCGTTCCAAGGTTGCGTTTGCATCGCATCGGTGGGATGAACAATGCCGTAGCCCATCAGACGGTGCCAAATTCGATTGACGATGGTTCGGGAAAATCGACCATTCTGAGGATGGGTCATGAGACTGGCGAGCTGTTTCAGGCGTTCGGGCTGAGGGGCATTTCCATCGATCGTGCCGAGTTCCTCGAAGAGCCACGCAGCTTTTGCCGTCTGCCCGGTCGGCTTATCGCACCTGTGGATCTTCAGAGGGGAGTTCGAATAGATGGCAGCCAAACCATAAGCGTCATTGAGGGTCCAGCGATCGATGAAGCTATCGTGGCACGAAGCGCACTTGAGGTTGATCCCAAGGAAACTTTGCCCAACACTCTGCGCGAATTGGATTTCGACTGTTTGACCTGCACTGACCTCCCCCCGCCATCGGATTCCATTGGCAAAACCGGAGCTTTCGCCAGACGGCGGTGCGATCAGTTCGCGGGCCATGGCGTCGTAGGGTTTGTTTTGAATCAGTGCATCGTAAAGCCATTTGGATATTTGCGTGCGGCCGTTGGTGATAAAACCGGTGCCCGAGTAGTCATTTCGCAGAAGGTCGTTCCAGAAGGTTAACCAATGCTCAGCGTACTCAAGATCCTTGTCGAGCAGCGAGCGGATCAGTCTCTCTCGTTTGTCCTCGGTGCGGTCGGCCAAAAACACCTTGGTTTGCTCGGGGGTTGGCAGTAGACCGATCAGATCCAGATAAGCACGCCTGAGGAACTGCGCGTCATCGATGGCAGGAAGTGGTTCGAGACGCCGCGTATTGCGGTCGGCGTCTAGGATACGATCGATCGGATGATTGCGATCGGGCGAACGAGCCGCCGGCAGTTCGGGGCGTCTTGGAAAAAGGGGTGGTTCGTAGCTTTGAGTACCGAACGAAAAACCCGATTCCCACGGCAAGCCGGCTTGGACCCATTCCCGCACGGCGTCGATTTCCGCTGGGCTCAGTCCAGGGCCCTCGGGGGGCATCCGCAAATCCGAGTCCGTCGCAGTGATTCGTGCGAGTAGTTCACTTGAAGTGTTGTCTTTCGTGAGCATCTCAGCCCCGGATTCGCCACCGGCCAGCATCGACTCACGGGTATTGAGGGACAAGCCACCTTTTTTCTGTCCACCGGTATGACACTCGGCGCAGTGCTTCTTGAGAACCGGCAGGACTTTGTGGGCAAAGTCAAAGGCGTCTTGGCCATGGGCACCCGGAACAGCACAAACAGCCACTACCGCTCCCAAAAAAGCGGTAATGGCATGGGTATTTTTAAGATTTGGGTTCGCTTTAAGCATAAAAATCAAGGGGGCTACGGGAAACGTCCTCGACAGATGGATTTGTCGCAGACCCCTTTGATTTTAGCATAAACCGATCGGATCGATCACGTCATAGGATTAACCTACTGGTTCGTATCCTCCGTAATCTCCGCCCAAACTCACCTGCAATCAATCCACCCAGGATGACGCAGGCACTCGGTTCCGGCACCACGGCTCCGGCGCCAAACGGTTGACAAAAAGAAACAAGATTCTGATTGCTGCAAGCTTGCTTGCGATCCTAGGTTTGCTCTCGGGTTTTGTGATTTCACTCATTGAGGGACGCAAGGCGATTGCTTCTGAGCGCCGTGCATCACGTCAAGCCTATGGTGCGGATCTGTTAGTTGCCAGCATGGCTATCTCCAAACGAAACTTTACCCTTTCAAGCGAGATACTGCAAAGACGGCTCGAATCGCGAGGTTTAATGCTCAGGGGGAATTGAGCGTTCAAAACGTTTCCGTTTTTATGTCGAGATCGTTCAATGTCAATCGATGCTCCACGGTGGTATTTTCACCAAGTAGTCGTATGCTCGCCGTTGGACTCGACAACGGTTACTTAGTCCTGCTCCAGGAACGACAAGGGAGCTATCAGGTCGTCGAACGCATCCGCTTTTCGACTACTGTAACAGCGATCAGTTTTTGGGAGGATGAAACAAAGATCGCTCTAGGTGAAAACAGCGGCGCGGTGCACGTGCTAAACCTCCCTGATCAATGGCCTACCCGATCCCGACTCCGGTTCTCGCAGTTTTTCTTGGATGAAAGCGCTAAACTTCTCGCGCCCTCGGTCGCGGATTCTCCGGAGGATCTTTGGGGTTTCGTAGCCAATTCGAGCCCCTTCGATGCTCGATACAATGTCCCTCTTGAAATGGATCGGGTCTACCTGGAGTTTACCAAACCGCTCAAAAACATTCTCTTTTCTGACAACTACGTTCGCGAATGGTTTGACGACCAAGGGAATTCAAAACCGTCGTGGAGTGAGATGCCCAAAAACGTGATCTTCAAGGATGATGGTATCGAATTGCAGTTCGAAAACCGCTACGGAGGTTACTCCGGTACGGTTGATTTGGAGTCTCAAGGACGCTTAAAAACATGGGTTTGTCATTCCAAGCGAGTATCCAGTATCGTTTGTAATAACCTGGACAACCAAGTTTTCAGCTTTAGCGAGGACGGTTATATCAAATTCATCCAAGCAGATGCGTCGAGCACCATGAAAATCGGCGGTGATGACGTGCTCGAATTTCTACCTTCGACCGATTCGAGGGTATACGTTTCTGCGTTAGGCTCCCGCCCCAAGGTCCTTACCCTCGGTAAAAATATCGAGCGAGTTCAAGCCTCCCAAGATGCGCTGGGGGAGTCGATTTTCTGTCTCGGTCTGGTTCCCCATAGAGACGACTTGTTTCTGTTTGCCAGTAAAAATGAATCATCCGTCACGCAAGACGGTACCCGCAACTACTTTTTGTGCGATTTAAGGAGCCGACGAACGCTCAAAACCGTAAAGGCTCCGAATGACCTTAACCCACTTGCAGTCGTCGGAGAAATCTCTCAGGATTGCTTTGCTGTCATCGCTCAAGAGGATCCCAGACCGTCTCTGGAATTGGGCTCCGAGAAACTGCCCTCCCAAGCTCGTATGAGCTACCTAGCGAGTTGGGATCTTGGTTCCAACACGGTTCGATGGCGAACACCAGCCACCGAAGAAGTGTTCCGATCGCCAAAGACATCTCAAAATGGCAACTATCTATCCTTCGTCATGGAAAGAAAGGTTTTGCTGCTGGATTGCAATACAGGGACCCAGCGCAATCTTGGGGATTTTTCTGGCATACACATCGCGAGCACTTGCTTTTCCGCAGATGGGAAACAACTGCTTGTTGCTATTGCCGATAATTTGATGCTGTGCTTCGAAACTCAGACCGGAAAGCAGCGATGGGTGTTGCGCACTCCCGGTAGCCCA
>JBJTAQ010000295.1:0-7983 GCA_046090945.1 Pirellula sp. | reverse complement strand
GAGGTGACCATGCACCGAGTCAGCCGGCTCAAGCCGGTGGTGATTGACGAGTCGCTCACCGACTTGGAAATGCTCAGATTCGCCAAGCAGCAGGGGTACTCGGGGATTGCTGTCAAGGCTTGCAAGGGTATCAGCGACTCTATATTGCTCAGCGCGGCGGCGAAGCAGTGGGGGATGAAGATCTACGTGCAGGATTTGACTTGCGTAGGGGGATCTTTCATGGCATCGGCAAGTTTAGCTGGGCGGATCCAAGGGGTTACGGCTGTTGAAGGCAACGGTCGGCAGTACTGTCCTGCAGGGAACAAAGACTGGGAATCGCTCTACCGACCGATGTTCAAGATTCTCGGAGGAGTCGTTCCTACCGAGTTGCTTCATGGCATAGGTATGGGGTTCGCTTGGCCCCGGAATATTGTCAGCAAAAAATACGCCGACCTCAGCCAGCCACCCGCTTAGTAGATCCGACCGATCCGACCGATCAGTCCGATCCGACCGATCAGTCCGATCATCGATCAGTCCGATCCGACCGATCCGTCCGATCATCGATCAGTCCGATCCGTCCGATCTGTCCGATCATCAATCAGTCCAATCCGTCCGATCTGTCCGATCATCAATCCGACCGATCCGTCCGATCCGTCCGATCATCGATCCGACCGATCCGTCCGATCTGTCCGATCATCAATCCGTCCGATCCGACCGATCAGACCGATCATCAATCCGTCCGATCAGCCACTCGGTAAGTTGTTCTCGGAAGATTTTCGAGTTGTGTCGGATATCTGTCGGCAATCGACTTGGATAGACTTCGAACGCATCGATATCCAAGCTTGGATGGTGCTTTTGCAAGAGAGATCTCCACTGTTGCTTATGCATCTCCAATGCACGGAGAACTTCTTTGCGATGCTCGGGCCAAGGTTCGACGATCACCACTGGCTTTTGATTAGGGGGTTGTCCCAAGGGGACCAAAGCGCTCCGATAGACACTCCGATGGGTGTTGACAACCGCCTCGATCGGTTCGGTGAAGATCGGACCTTGGGACGTTCTGACACGATGGCTTTTGCGACCACAAAACCAGAAACGGTCCGAAGCGTCCAGATAACCGACATCCCCCATGCGATGCCAAACTACGGGCTCGCCTTGAGCATCGTGCCCTAAGACTTTGTGAAGTTGATTTTGATCGGTTCTCGTCACGTAACGATGGGTAACGCTCGGACTGCAGACCATGAGTTCGCCAATTTGCCCAGGGTCGACCTCGCGGACTTGGTCGATCGATGAGATGGGTTCATCGGAGATATCGATGACTTTCCATTGAACTTTAGCAAATCGATTACCCACACAGGTACCGAAGCCTTGTGAGGTTCGAACTGCGGTCTCTTGGAGAACCTCGCGCGATTCGATCGAGGCGACAGGTAGGGCTTCGGTGGCACCATAGGGGGTGTAAACCATTCCTTCGGGGTCGATGGCCGAACGCACCTGCTCGAGCACTCGGCTCGGGACCGGTGCCCCGGCGCTGAGCACGAGTTTCAAGCTCTCCATGCGCCGTCCTGTGGATTGGCAGTGCAGCCCCATCTTCGTCCATAGAGCGGGAGAACCGAACGATTGGTTGATCTGCCACTGGTCGATTGCATCGAGCAATCGAGGAGGATCGACGTCGGCCGGTCGAGTCGGATCCATATCGGGCAAAATGGTGCTCGTACCCATTGTGGCATTGAACAGTCCAAACAGTGGAAAGCCGCTGAGGTCCTTGCCACCGGGTTGAATATGGTAGTGCTCAGAGATCATATCGATCTGAGCGTGAAAGGTTTCGTGAGTGTACAGGACTCCTTTGGGAGGGCCGGTGCTGCCGGTGGTAAAGATGATCGCTGCTGGATCGTGAAGCTGAGTTTTCGGTGGCTCGAAACGATTCAAGCCGTTTGCTTCGAGTTGGGCGAGGCTCGGCGATGGGAGAACGCCAAAGCGGCGACCGACCGTGATATTGAGCTTGGCCTTTGGAAAGAGACTCTTTTTGGCCTTAAGGATGGCTTGTGCCAACGGGATCGCAACGAACCCATCTGGTTGGGTTTGAGCGAGGCAGTTCAGGAGATTCTTGCGACCCATGCCAGGGTCTACGAGCACAAGGGTGGCTCCGGTTTTGAGAAGTGCAAATACCAGTGCAATAAAATCTTCGCCAAATCGGACCAGCAGCGCAATGCGGTGGTCAGGACCAATTCCCATGGCTTGCATGCCGGCCGCGATCAAGCTGGATCGCTGTTCCAAGTCTCCGAGTGAGATCGTTCGGTAGCGACGCGAGGTGCCTTGGCGGTGCGAGCCGGTGGGGGTTGCGATGCCTAGCAGATCGGGGTGCAAAGCAGCCTGGGCTGTCAACCGAGAACCGACATTCCAACGATAGTTTCCGTCGTTCATTTTCGATTCAGTAGATCCTGATCTCGATCTGCATCGGTTCATTCAACGCATCTGGTTGGATCTCAAAACAGACTTCATCAAATTTCGGGGGCCCAAACCCCCGCTTTGGATTGTTGGAAAAACCGTAGGCTTCGGTTGGGATGCCGAACGCATTTTTGTCGAGTTTGTCATTGGCGTTCTTGTCGTGATGGGCAGAAATCGCCCAACGCGTCACAGGAGTCTGAATATCCTCGGGGCTTAGTTCGATCGTCCAGGCCAACGGCCCTTCGTTGGGCAATTCGAGGGTTTCCTTGGCAAACGCTTTTTCAGGCTGATTGAACCCCTCTTGGTTGCGATACAGAGCGACTCGGCAACGGCCCTCCTGGCCTTCGAATCCTGAAACCACCACTTTCAGCAAACGTGGACTTTGGCTGTTCCCGGGTTGTAAAACTTCGGCATGCAAGGGCTCAGCAGTCGATGTCTCGGCAGGTGACGGGCGGATCGAAGCCGTATCGAACGGCTTGCCACAGCCCAGGCACAGGCACAGAAACACAACAAAAGCTCCAAGCGAACCTCGTTTTTCTGGATTTCTTGGGGGGGCGATCCAAATCAATTTGCGTTTCATGCAGATCCAATCCAACTTGGGATGAAGCAATTCGGGTTCGCCCTAACAAGGTTGCTGGAAATTGATATTTGCAGAGTACACCCGTGGGGTTTCGACTGCTAAGATAGTAGCGGGTTTCCGAGACATTTCGTAGCCTCAATCCGCCCATCCTGATCCTCTTATCTTAGCTTCTAAACCAGGTGGCGTATGTCGAATCCGAGCGAGAATAACGGTCGCGAAGATCTGAATAGATTGGATATTGGGATTCCCGAATCCCAAGCCGCACCGATGGCTAAAAACCAGACGGCAAAAAACCAGCCCATAGCCGAACCGTCTGCACACAATCCGACCGCGCGAAAACCGACAGCTCCTGCCACCCAACCGACAACCAAAACGGCGGCAACGACTAAGTCCGATGTGCACGATCAGGAGTCGAAGGAATCCACCCAGGGGCGGCCCAGGAAGAACGGTTTTTGGAGTGCGGCTCCGAGTTGGCTCATCAGTACCGTGATCCATGTCGCTGCCATCTTGGGTTTGGCAGCCTGGAATATCGAACCGATCAAAAAAGAAATCAACTTGCTCTTGAATATCGGCGAGCAAGCGGGCAACGAGTCCGATGCCCTCGAGGAATTCTCGATGGACAATGCCACGGCCGATATGCAATCGGACAACACCGAGGATACTCCGTCGGATGTCCCAACGATTGAGCCGACGGCTGTCGACGCCAAAGTCGAGGTCGATATGAGCTCGCTGGTCGCCGACGCGCCAGAGGTCTCCATCTCGGGGCTTAGCGAGTCCTTAGCTCCCGCCGCTGGGATCGCCGCGCAGAGCAACGCTGCAATGCGAGCAGGACTCAATAGTCGCTCGAGTGAAACCAAGCGAGAACTGCTCAAGAAGTTTGGTGGCACAACCGAGACCGAGCGGGCCGTATCGATGGCCTTAAAGTGGTTGGCCCAACACCAAAACCCCCAAACCGGAGCTTGGACCTGGTCCCACTCTCTGATTTGTTCCGGTCAGTGCGATCGACCTGGGAACAAGACTGCCAGCATGAATGGTGCCACCGGTATGGCGCTCATGTGTTTTCTCGGAGCCGGCCAGACTCACATGGAAGGGGAATACAAAGAAACCGTTTTCAAGGGATTGAGCTTCTTGATTCAGAGCATGAAAGTCCAAGGTGGCTATGGGGCTTGGTGGGCCGGCGGTTCGGCCGACGACATGTATGGACATGGCATCGCTGCGATTGCCATGTGCGAAGCTTACGGCATGACCCGCGACCCGCGACTGCAAGAGGCAGCTCAGCTGAGCATCAACTACCTGACCCCTGCCCAGAATCCTCAGACCGGCGGCTGGCACTACACACCCTACATCCAACAGAAGATGCCGGGTGACACATCGGTCGTCGGTTGGCAGATGATGGCCATCAAGAGTGCCGCGATGTCAGGATTGGTCTACGATATCGACACGATCAGGCGAGCGAATTTCTTCCTGGATACCATGATGGTCCCCGGCGGTTTTGGATACCACTACAGCATGGATTCCAAACAGAAAAACCCTCTGGAATACAGAGCAGCCATGACTGCTTGCGGCGTGCTGTGCCGTATGTATTCCGGCTGGAAAAAAGACGAACCCTCAATCAAAGCCGCCGTAGCAAAATTCGCTGAGGATGGTCCAAGTAAGTCCGATATCTACTACAACTACTACGCCACCCAAGCCATGAAGCAATACGGTGGCGCCGAATGGGACTCCTGGAACAACCGCATGCGCGATCAACTCGTCAGCAGCCAAGTTCAAACGGGCCATGGGGCCGGAAGTTGGTTTGTCGATAACGGACACTCTTCGGACGCTGGTGGAAGACTCTACATCACTTGCATGTCGACCATGATGCTCGAAGTCTACTACCGCTATATGCCTCTGTATGCCGAGCAAGCCGAGGAAGACGCTTTTAAATTGTAAGTCGCCGCGACGCCGCAGGCAGACTCGGTTATGACCCAACCCTCCTCGAAGAGAAACTCAAACTATCCGGGTCGATGGTGGCATATCGACCCTCTGACGGTCCAAGACGAGCAGCCTCGAATTATCTGCGATCTGTGCCCCAGGCAATGCCGAATGAAAGAACAGGATCGCGGATTCTGCTTCGTGCGCAAGATCGAGCAAGGGCAGATGGTCTTAGACACCTATGGCAAAAGCACCGGTTTTTGTATCGATCCGATCGAGAAGAAACCCCTGAATCACTTCTATCCAGGCACCAGCGTTCTGTCCTTTGGTACCGCTGGCTGCAACCTCGGTTGCCAATTCTGCCAGAATTGGGATATCAGCAAATCTCGCGAGGTCGCCAAACTCAGCAATCAAGCAACCCCTGAGTCGATCGCCATGGCCGCGAAGGCTTATCAGTGTCGCAGCGTCGCATTCACCTACAACGACCCCGTGGTATGGGCCGAGTACGCTATCGATACCGCGAAAGCTTGCCGAGAACAGGGGATTGCAACCGTGGCCGTCACGGCAGGTTACATGATGCCTGAACCCAGACGGGAATTCTATCGGTGGATGGATGCGGCCAACGTCGATCTGAAAGCCTTCTCGGAAGACTTCTACCACAAAATCACCTACTCGCATCTCGAACCAGTACTCGATACGCTCCGTTACCTGAAACACGACACCGATGTTTGGTTCGAAATCACCAACCTTGTGATCCCCAATGCGAACGACTCGGCTGACGAACTCCAACGCATGTGTGCCTGGATCGCCAACGAACTCGGTACCGACGTCCCGATCCACTTCTCTGCGTTCCACCCCGACTTTCGGATGACCGATCGCCCGAACACTCCCCCGAGCAAGTTGATCGAAGCCTACTCGATTGCCAAGTCGCACGGTTTGGAGCATGTGTATGTCGGGAATGTGCATGACATCGAGCGCGCGTCGACCTACTGCAGTACCTGTGGAGAACTCCTCATTGAAAGGGATTGGTATGAACTCCATCGGGTGAACATCCATCAGGGAGCTTGCAAGTTTTGCGGGGCCAAACTTGCGGGTCGATTTGAAAAAACCTTGGGAACTTGGGGCCGCAAACGGCTTCCAATCGACATGCGCGAGTTTCAACCGAGCCAGGGTGTGATACCCTTAGCATCCCTAAAACCCGGCAACACCCGGGCAGTCCATCCCTCGAGTCAATCTATGCCAACGAAAGCTACTTCGATGAGCGAGCCAAACCTCCGCAAACTAACTCTGCTGGATCTAAGTGCTATCGAGCCGCAAGCGCGCGAAACGATGCAGTCGATTGCAGCCCGAATTGTGGCAGCCAAGGTACTGAAGCAACGGCTCGGACCGGAGATCTTCGAGCCCTTGGGTGAATTTGCTGATCACTACGTTTATGGATGCTTTACAACCCTCAAGCGGGGGCGGACGTTGCGAGGCTGCTGTGGCTTTTTAGGTCGCCCCACTCGCCTTCGCGATGCGATCCTTGAAGCGGCTCAGCGGACAGCCAAAGAGGATCCTCGCATGCCCGCTATATCGAGTATCGAGCTTCGGTATCTGTCCTGCCATCTGACCCTGCTAGCTGACCCATTAGCCATCGAGGCCGTTCCTGCCAATCGACATGAGCATATCGAAGTAGGCAAACACGGCCTGCGGATCACGACGAGTTTAACGAGCCCCTACGGCCAACGCGGCGGCTTGCTTCTGCCGAGCGTACCGGTCGAACAAGGCTGGGATGTTGACGCTTATTTGGCAGGCGTCTGCCGCAAAGCAGGTTTGCCCGCCGATGCTTGGCGGGATCCGTCGGTGCTACTCGAAACGTTCGAAGGGCTCGAAATCGGCGGCAGCCTGAGTGCAATTGAACTGCCCGACCCGATGCCCCTCGAGGGCCCCCCAGGGGACATCGATAGTCTCCAAAAACTCAAAGCGGCAGCCGTCCAGAACATGATCAACCTTTCGCACGGCGCAACCCCGAACTACTACGTCCTCGATGCGATGGATGGAACCGTTCACACAATCGTTTTGTCGGCCGTGGATGCCGATTCCAAAGCACCACTGGCGCATTGGATTCAAACCTCGTTCCGACCAGGAGTACCGCTTCAATCCAGCGTCTTTGAACTCAGCCGCGCCGCCGAGCAGACTCTGCGCAGGACTCGGTTCGACCAGTCGGTCGATATCGATTTAGCGTTAAGCGCACTTTACGATCCGGCACATCATGGGACGTTGCACCCGAGCGATTGGGAAGAGGGCAAACTCAAGGCGTCGCTCAGCGACTGCGATCTTGCCGGTGTTCATTCTAATCAAAGAGCCATCGTTGCACTTTGTGGCGAGCGTGTCGCAGTGGCTCTGGACCCGAGCAAGAGTCCGCAAGAGTTGCTCGAATCTGCCGCATCGATGATCCGGGTTCGGAATCAGCCGATCACCGTCATGAGCCTCGGGTGCGTCTCGACAGCGAGTTCTTTGCTGGCATCGAACACCCCTGGGATCGATTCGAGCGATCGGGCTCGCAAGCCTGCATTGGCAGGTAGTTTCTATCCGGCAGATCAAGCACAATTAGCCCAGATGCTCGAAGGGTTTGATAAACAGTCGACGGTTGCACCAGTGCCTGGGGTTCGGGCGATCATGACACCCCATGCGGGCCTACTCTACAGCGGCAAGTTGGCGATGGATGCCTGGAAAAGCTGCGAGGTTCCCGAAACGGTGATCATCGTTGGGCCCAAGCACACTCGGCTGGGTGCCGACTGGGCCGTCTCGCCGTCGGAGAGTTGGACGGTCCCGTCGAGCCGGGATTCCGATCCTGCGAATTTTACGATAGACATGGATCTCAGCAAACGGATCGCTCAGGGTGTCCAAGGTATGGAGTTGGACGCAGCGGCTCATTTTCGCGAACATGGGGCGGAAGTCCAACTGCCGATCCTCGATTGGATCACGGGTCCCCAGGGAGAGAGACCCAAACTGGTTTGCATTGCCATGGGTAGTGCCAATTGGGAAGAGATCCAGCAAGCCGCCAAGCATCGGCGGGCAAACCTGCT
>JBJTAQ010000294.1:0-3990 GCA_046090945.1 Pirellula sp. | reverse complement strand
GGAGGTGATGATACGCTCAAGACCGCCAACAAGATGAAGCTCTTCCAAGAGGCTTTGCCAGCCTCGGAAAAGCGGATGCCTGTAGTCCACCTGCCCAAGACGATCGACAACGATTATTCCGGAATCGATTTTACCTTTGGGTATTTCAGCTCTGCGGAGGTCTTAGCCAACGAGATTCGCAACCTCAATCGGGATGCCGCAGCCGGCCAAGCTTATTTTGTAGCTGAAGCGATGGGACGATCCGCCGGCTGGCTTGCCTACGGCGCTGCGATTGCCGGTGATGCTTGTTTGGTGCTGAGCGTCGAAGACATTGTCGGAGAGTTGGAGACGACCGAAACGATCACCCAGGATGGAGCTCAGGTCACTCGCAAGATCATGAACATGGACGCGGTGCTGTCGAAAATGGTTGCCATGATGGTTGCGCGCGAAAAACTTGGACGCAACTACGGCGTGTTTGTGATCGCCGAGGGGCTCGCTGAGTATCTGCCTGAATCCTACCTCGAGGGCATCCCGCGCGATGAGTTCGGGCACTTGGCTGTCGCCAACGCCGACGTTGGTAAGATCGTTGCCAAATACCTCGCTGCCGCTTACAAAAAATCGACCGGCAAGTCCCGAAAGATCAATGGGTTGCAGATGGGCTATGAATCGCGCTGCTGCGTCCCGACAGCCTTCGACGTGATGCTCGGTTCCCAGATCGGCATCGGCGCCTATCGAGCCCTGATCGAAGAAAAGCTCAACGGAGTGATGATCTCGGTCGGCGGGCAGTTCGATATGTCCTTTGTTCCGTTCGAACAGCTCGTCGATCCGGTCACCTTGGTTACTCGCGTTCGATTTATCGATCGTAAGAGCGATTTCCATCGCCTAGCACGGCTGCTTGAGCTGCGCATGGAGTAGTCCATCTCACCGGAGGGCGTTTGAATTGATCCATCTATTCATGCCCTTGCGGGCAACGGCGATCGTACTTGGAATATTCCTTGGTTTGCATGTCCATGCCCAAGAGTCCTTATCGGTAGAGCAGGCCGAGAGGATCGCTCAGGAGATCATCGCCCAGAGCGATCCGACCAAGCAAGAGAGTTTGATCGCCCAGCATAGGGCTTCTGCAAAAGAGCTAATCCTGGCTTGGACCAAGGGGCTCACTCCTGGGGATCGGAAGACCGAGTACGAGCGAATCCCATCGATCTGGCGGGTGGCGATCCTGGCAGTTCGCGATTCGCAGCTTCGCCAACGGGTCTTGCCCGAACTTGTCGATCTGGCCCTGCCGACCGGTGCCTCGAAAATGCGAGATTGGCAGCACGTGGTCCTAGGAGGAGCGATCATCAATGGACTGGGGCTTGAGAACCTTTGGCCAAAAACCGAGCTCGAGAAACTACTTGCAGAACATCCCGAGTGGAAGCCTCGCTGGGAGAGGGCTTTGGAGTTAGCCAAGTCCGACGCGTCTGATGCAAAGATCCCTGCAGGCACCCGTTACGATGCGATTCGGGTACTTGCGATGCTACCGGCCGATCAAGCGGTAGCAAGGATTTTACCGTTTCTCGACGATAGCAATACCGACGCGGCCATCAAGGAGGAGTTGCAGATGGGCGCCGTTAGCGGCTTGAGCGACATCGAAGACCCGAGGATATTCGAGCCTCTTTTGTCAGCCTATCCCAAACTTGCTAAGGGGAATCAGGTCTTGGCGAGCCAAGCCATGCAGCGCACGGCGCAGCGCAAGCTTGCTTGGGAGATCTATCAATCCGACCAGAGGCAACAACTCTACAGCCCCTTGCCCATGACGCTTGATCACACATTCACCGAAGGGATTGAGGGTCCGGCGAGCGATGCGATTGGGAATGTTTACGCCGTGAATTACCAAAAGCAACAGACGATTGGAAAAGTAGATCGTTGGGGTAACGGATCCGTCTGGGTTGAGCTCCCTGGAAAGGGTACTGGAAACGGGATTGTCTTCGATAGCCAAGGGGATCTGTACGTTGCTGATTACGTAGAGCACAAGATCTGGCGGGTTGATCGAGTGACGGGAAAGTTATCGTTGCATTGCCACGAGCCAGCGATGAACCAACCCAATGATCTAGCCATCGCCGATGACGGAACACTCTATGCGAGCGATCCGAACTGGAACAATGGGACCGGGAGAGTTTGGCGAATCGATCGCCGAGGGATCGCATCGATTGCAGCCGACTCGATGGGAACCACCAACGGGATTGATGTCAGCCCGGATGGTAAGTACTTGTCGGTCAACGAATCCCAGCAGCGCAAGATCTGGCGATTTGAAATTCGCCAAGATGGGACGCTCGGTGAAAAATCGCTGTTCAAGGAATTTCCAGACCACGGGTTTGATGGGATGCGGTATGACCAGGAAGGGAACTTGTACGTGACCCGTTATGGCAAGGGAACTGTGGTGGTTTTAAGTCCCCGGGGAGATGTTCTTCGCGAGATCGACGTGTTAGGGGCACGGCCGAGCAACATTTGCTTTGGAGGGAGCGATGGCAAGACCGTATGTGTGACGGAGGTCGAGCATGGTCGCTTGGTTCGCTTTCGAGTCGAGCATCCGGGTAGGCAACCTCGATTCAGCCAGCAGGACCAGCGAGCCGATTGGATCGACAAGATCCATCGGTGGGATGACACCTTCGATGTGGGTAATGAGTCCTTACCAACGAAGTTGGCATTCCGATCGTTGGCCGAATGGGAGCAAGCAAGATCCGACATCAAATCGCGGTTCGAAGCACTCTTAGGTCCGATGCCCGCCGTTGGCCAGGTGCCTGCATTTCGAGTTTTATCGGAGGATCGGATCGAAGGTGTAATCAGGAAACGAATCCGAATCCAGCTCGATGCAAGTCCTGAGGCCCAGTCGCCGATGTTGGATGCTTATTTGTTGCTACCTGAAGCATTGGAATCGAACGACAAGCGACCGGGCTTGATCGCCTTGCATCCGACCAACAACATGACCATCGATGAGATTGCGGGGGTTGGGGCGCAGGGCCCTAGGGCCACTGGGTTGGAGTTTGCCAAGTTGGGTTATGTTGTGATCTGTCCGAAATGTTTTTTGTGGCAGGATGTCGAGAGCTTCGATCAAGCCGTTGCGAATCATCGAACTAGGAATCCAGAGTCGCGGGGCATTGCCAAGATGGTTTACGACGCACAGCGTGCAGTGGATGTTCTTTTGTCGGTGCCCCAAGTGGATCGTCAAAAGGTTTTTGCGTTTGGTCATTCGTTGGGTGCGAAAGAGGTGCTTTATTTGATGGCCAAAGACTCGCGAGTCGTGGCTGGTGTGGCCAGTGAAGGTGGAGTGGATTTGAAGTCGACCAACTGGGAGGCTCCCTGGTATTTGGGTCCAGCCCCGCGTCTTGAGAAAGTCGGCTCAGGGGGCGATTGGGGGCATGAGGAACTGCTAGCTTTGATAGCTCCCAGGCCGATTTTGGTCATGGGGGGTGAGCGTGGCCCGGGGGCGGCCGACGGTAGCCAAAGCATCGCGGTGATGCGTCAAGCCTTGCCGGTTTGGAAACTTTTTCAGCGGGAACTGGAGGGCAAAAACCCGACGAATTCCGGAGTTATTCCGGGATTAGCGCTTTGGAATCACGGTCAGGGTCACCTGTTTGGCGATTGGCAATGGGAGCACGCGCGAGGCTGGTTCAGCGCGATCGAGTCGGGCCAAAGGTCGGTCTTAAGGTGAACTCCATAGGCGATCAAACTGGTAAAAATACGGTCCTATGGTCGCTGGAAATCCCGACCTAGACTGTGTTTACGCATTAGAAAATTTATGAATATTTGGTGGGATTCTGGTTTAAAGGACTGCCAAAATAACGCAAATCCGGCATATTTATCGACGTAGCCGCAAGGCGTTTTGGGTTTCGGTTCCTCTTCAAACAAAAGAAAGTTTTGAGTATGGCAATCAACTTGATGGACTTGGTCAAAACTGCGATCAATACCAGCGGTGTCGCTGATCAAATTGGCTCGGCAGTTGGATTGGAAAAGAGCAAGACGAATTCGGCGATC
>JBJTAQ010000293.1:0-8251 GCA_046090945.1 Pirellula sp. | reverse complement strand
CCTTGGCCACGACTATTCCACTCGATGCGAGCTAGCAGACAGACCGAGTTGCAACGCGAGTTCCCGATCCACGTGGTTTGCTCTTGGCTAGGCAACTCGCCGCAAGTGGCCCAGCAGAGCTACTTGCTGGTTACCGAGGATGATTTTGCCAGGGCGGCTGGGGAGAAAGTGTCGGTGGAGGGGGGCGTAGCGTCCGTTTTATCAACGGACTGAGGTAAAGTCACCATCGGCTTTGCATTAGCCAGAGATAACCCGAGTTGATGCAGCTGGCTAACTTCTCGCAACCGACTTGTGATCGCGGTGCTGGACATGTCCACTGCATTGGAATTCGAAAACCGCTTGTGATTCAATCCGCTACTCATCTTCAGTATAACCAAGCTTTTTGATGTCGATTCGATCAATATCTCGCCCAGCGGCAAGTTTCATTTCAATCAAACCTTCTCTGGATACCGAGCAAATGGGTAGGCCATTCCAGTCAAACCATTGTCGTTGCGTCCAAGCAAGCGTATCGAGACGTTTCGGCACCAATAAGTCAAGGATTCGGTACTCAGTACCCTCAATCTTGAGAATACGATAAACATCAGAGTCGGGGAACGGAATTCTGCCTGATTCGTCAAGAAAACCGGCCGTTGCGGCAACCTCGATTGCTCGGTTGAGCGATTCGGAAGGAACCAAAAAATCGATATCTTTTGTGAATCGAGGATAGCCGTGGAGTGCGACAGCCATTCCACCGCACAATGCGTATTCGATTTTCGCTTCATTGAAACGTTGCACAAGTTCGCGAAGCTCGGATTCAAGCGTCAGCAAGGTATCTCTCTAACTTTTCTTCGGTCTCGGTAATGGTTTTTGTCGTCCCTGCGTTACATACAAATAAAAACGCAACTCAACTCTAGTATCCCTGACTTTAAGATAGGGATCAAGCTTTGCAAAATAGATATTTGCTACAACGAGTTTTCACGGAAGTGCGCTGGCTGCCCGATTTTCCCAGAGCTGCGACTGATTCTCGACGAAGCGTTTGAGATCTTTGGATCCGAGAGCGAGTACGTGGTGGCTCATCCAGGATTCCGAGCCGCGGCCAATACTCCAAATGGGTTGGAAGAACTCGAACCTAAGAACCGGGCTCATGCGACTCCTTCGCCGCGCCGGCGTGTCACCTTGGCCACGACTATTCCACTCGATGCGAGCTAGCAGACAGACCGAGTTGCAACGCGAGTTCCCGATCCACGTGGTTTGCTCTTGGCTAGGCAACTCGCCGCAAGTGGCCCAGCAGAGTTACTTGCTAGTTACCGAGGACGATTTTGCCAAGGCGGCGGGGGCGAAGATGATGGTCCCGTAGGATAGGCTTCCAGCCTGTCCGCAACTCCCATTGCTCAGGACAAGCTGGAAGCTTATCCCACGTAGGAACGTACCTTGGCGTTGTCAACATAGCAAATCGCTCCCTGGTACGTTGCGCGGTCCTCGAGCGTGTGGAGGTTCGCGAAATGATGGTTAGGGCACCGCGATTACTGTCCAGGCATTTAATACCGGGACCGCTTCACGTACCCTACGGACCTGCGATGCTCTTGCGAAATGCGGACAAGCTGGAAGCTTATCCTACATAGTTCGAATACCAATACCTCTGCTGACGACGACTCGCGCGCGACTCGGGAGGTGTGCAAAAGTCCAATGTTTTGGCGACTCAGCGCTACGCGAAAGACGACTCGATTTGAGGGGCGCGACGCGAAATGCAACGCCGCAGGCGACATGCACCGAGTTGCATGGAGACTACAGAAGCCTTGGGGAACTCGCAAGAAGTGCGATATTCCCAGGGAAAAGCATTGTTTTGCAGCGGAGGACAAGGGATTCGAACCCTCAACCGGTTTCCCGGCGCCTGATTTCGAGTCAGGTTCCTAACCATTCGGCTATCCTCCGAGTTTGGTGCGACCTTGCTGTCACATCCACTGTGTCCAACCAACGATGGACCAATTTTTAGAGCCAAAATCAGCCCCTCGGGTTCGCTCAAAAATAACCTCTACCACCCCTTCTGTAAAGCGAGAATGCTCCAAGCCCCCGATCCCGCCGGGCCTGAAACCCAACCTAAATCCGCTGAAACCCCCCTACGAACTGAGTATTTCCTGGATCACCCGGCCGTGGACGTCGGTCAATCGCCGGTCGATCCCGTTCTGACGGACGCTCAAACGCAAATGATCGATCCCCAACAAATGCAACACCGTCGCATGCAAATCGTAACACCAGGTCTTGTTCTCCACCGCCTGGTATCCCCAATCGTCGCTCTGTCCATACGAAACCCCAGGCTTGATCCCCGCCCCCCACAACCACGTCACAAAACTCCCTCCATTGTGATCCCGACCTAAACTGCCTTGTGCGAATGGCGTGCGCCCAAATTCCGTGGTCCATATCACCAGCGTATCGGAATCCAACCCGCGTGCTTTAAGATCCTTCAACAGCGCCGCGATCGGACGATCGACACTCTGTGTCATCGGCGGCAACTCGGTTTGGATGTTCCCATGATTGTCCCAATTGTTCGTCGCGCCTTGCGGACCACTCCATACCTGCACAAACCGTACACCGCGCTCGACCAGCCTCCTTGCCAGTAAACACCGCTTGCCAAAATCGTCGGTCGCTGCCTCTCCGAGCCCGTACTGACTGTGGGTCTGACCGGTCTCTGCGGCCAAATCGAAAGCCTCCGGAGCCGACAACTGCATCTTGGCTGCTAACTCATAGCTTGCAATCCTCGCCTCGAGCCGATTGTCTCCAGGATGGGCCCCAAGGTGCTGCTCGTTGAGCATCCGCAACAACGCTTGGCCATCCCGATCCGAATCGCTCGTCGCAAACGGATACTTCGCATCGGGTACCAAGTCGGGTAAGGGTACCTTGGCCCCCGCCTGCAAGACGACTCCCTCGTGAACTGTCGGCAAAAAACCGGCGCTGAAACAAGCTTGCTGGTTGTAAGGTAAACCCCGCGCATCGGGTAGCACGACGAACGTCGGTAGATTGTCGGTCAAATTCCCAAGCGCATACGAGATCCATGCCCCCATGCATGGAAAACCCGGTAACAAAAAACCCGAGTTCATCATGTAGGTCCCCGGACCATGCACGTTGGTCTTGGTCGTCATCGCCATGAGAAATGCCATCTGATCGACAAGCTTGGCTTGCTCGGGAAACAATTCGCTGACCCATCGCCCGGACTCTCCATGCTGGGCGAATCGATAAGGACTCTTCATCAATGCCCCTGCCGGCGCAGTAAAACCCTCGGGCTTGTCCTTCGGACCTAACATTTGACCGTGCAGTCGCTCCAACTCAGGCTTGTAGTCGAACAAATCCATCGGACTTGCACCCCCGGTCATGAACAACTGGATGATCCGCTTGACCTTGGGCGCATGATGCTCAACGGGAAACACCTGGGATTGATCCGAGGCTTTCGTATCTGCTCGCGCATTGCCGCAGAGCATCTGAGCCAACGCTAATGACGCAAACCCTCCTCCGGATTGCAGCAGCAACTCTCGACGCTTGGACAAACGATTGGATAAACTCATCTTCAGTCGATCGCTAGGGGACAAACAAAAACTCATTGGAATTCAATACAATCCGACAAAGTGCTGCCAAACCATGCTTGGCAGCATACGCCTTGAGCTGTCCAAACTCGAGCTCTTGAGGGTCTCGCTGATAGGCCAACTGCACTAGCGATCGAATCTGATGATCGAGATCGGGTTGCTCTTGAGCCAATCGATCCGCAGTCACTTGTGCGTGATGCAAGACGAAGGGATTGTTCATCAGCGCTAAACTCTGAAGAGGCGATGCGGAGAATGTTCGGCTAGGGGCCAGTAGACCTAAGTCAGGAAAATCCAGCGCGGCCATCAGCGGGTCGGGAATCCCCCGCCAAACATATCGATAGATGCTTCTCCGCCCACCGCTGGGACTCGACCAATCGTACGCTGCGTAATCGAGTTTTGGAGTCGACTGTGGACCCGGTTGTTGGGTGAAGTGCTGGATCGCCGGCCCCCCCATCGTGGTGTCGAGCCGTCCGGAAATCGCCAATACATAGTCTCGAAATGCATCGGCATCGAGCCTCGATGAGTTCTGCCTCCAAAGCAACCGATTCGTCGAGTCGATCGCCGAAGCCTCGCTCCGATCCTGCGACGACTGCTGATAAGTCTGGCTCGTTACAATCAACCGATGCAGCCGCTTGAGCGACCCGGCAGCTTGATCTCGAAACCATACCGCTAGCCAATCGATCAGCTCCGGATGCGATGGGACACCTCCCATGCGACCAAAGTCGCTGGGGGTATCGCACAAGCCTCGTGAGAAATGGTAATGCCAAGTTCGATTGACGATACTTCGCCAAGTCAAGACGTTGTCTCGATGGGCCAACCACTCAGCCAATGCAGCCCTGCGCAGGGCTTCGTTGGGCCCGGCAGCGGCCGCCTCAAAACGCGGAGCTGTATGCGTCAGGGCCGTCAGTGCCCCCGGAGGTACCTCACCTCGCGGCTTGGCGATATCACCCCGCTCGAGCAGATGAACTTTTTTGGGTTGGGGGATCGAGCCGGCTTGATGATTTCCATTCCCCGAGGGAATCGAGACGGCAGTACCGACGGCAAAGACCGTCGCTTGGGTCGGCAGCTTGGCCAATTGAGCCTCGGCTTCAAGCCCAGCAAAATAGGCGTAAACAGTGAGCTTTTGCTCGGGACTGCGCTGCGTCTGGGGTACGCTGAGAGCCTGCTCGACCGCCTGCGGCAAGGCGATCGTTTGATTCGCTGGGGCGTCGGTTGCGCTGATTCCAAAGGCACCGATCAAATGCGATCCGCCATGAAGCTGCTTGAGCGTGATCGTCAGTGTCGATGAGTCGCTCAAGAGGACTGGCTGAGCGAACTCAAAGACTGCGTAATGGGGTTTGCCAACCTCGGGATGGATCCCCCAAGCAGTCTTGGGATCTTTATCGATTGCTCGCTCGATCCCCCAACCGGCTTGATTGAAATCCGCGCTGGTTCGCTCGATCGTAAGAATCTTGCCGGCCGGAAACTCGGGATCAAACAAACCTATCGAGACTTCGGATAAGTGCAGATTGCCGTTCTGACAGCGCCCAGGTCCCTTCATGGGCAATGAGTCATGGGGTAGGACATCGAGCCGAACCGCCGTGATCTGCTTCAATGGAACCTTGGCGCTGAGAACGTAGGTATCGGTCTCGGGAGAAGTCCCCGAGGCGAGGTAGGAACCTTCGTTGATCTTGGTAAGCGTTGCACCTTCGAGCGAGACATAGGATTGCAGTTCGAGTGGTTTCCAAGTCGCGATCGATTGCTCGGAGCGGGCAAGATCTCCGATGAGTTCGATCGCTAGCGGAGTTGATAGTCCAACCGCATCGCGCGCCGCGGCCGCTTGTTTGATTTTCGTCAACTCCTGACGTTGGATGGCCGTTTGCGAATCGGCGTCATATCGGATGTTTCCTTTGAGTACCCCCGCAAAAACGGCTTGCAGAGCATAGTAGTCTTCCTGAGAAATAGGATCGAACTTATGAGCATGACATCGCGCGCAGTTGGCTGTGGTGCTGGTGAAGGTCGCCATGGTTTGCGCGAGCATGTCGTCTCGGTCGAGATAATCAAACGTCACAGGGCCAGTCGAGTACGTGCTCAGATCAAACGTGCCAGCGCCGAGAAACCCCAGAGCCGGCATCCGATTGGTTTGTTCAGGATAGAAGACATCGACGGCAAGCTGTTCGCGGATGAAGCGGTCATAAGGAGTGTCGCGATGGAGCGAGTCGATGACGTAATCGCGGTAGGGCCAAGCGTGATCTCGACCGACGTCGTGCTCGTAACCATGTGAGTCGGCAAAGTGAATCGTATCGAGCCAGTGCCTTGCCCACCGCTCAGCGTACCTAGGCGAACTCAGCAATCGATCGACGATGGACTCGTAAGCAGTCTGGCTAGGGTCATCGACGAAGGCTTGGGTTTCCTCGGGGCTCGGTGGCAGTCCAATCAAGTCGAAATAGAGGCGTCTGATTCTCTCGCGGGCAGGGGCTATCGGAGATCGTCCAAGCCCCTTTGCAGCAAGTTTTTCATCGATAAATGCGTCGATTGGATTTGCTACGTCTGCTATCGTCGGAACGGCAGGGGAACTCAGGGGCCTAAGAGACCACCAATCGTTGCTATCGCTGAGTCGGGGCTCGACGGCTCGATCGTCATAGGCCCCGCGTTGGACCCATTTCTTGAGGGTTTGTATTTCACCGTCGGAGAGCTTCTCATCGGGCATTTTCAAATCTTCGTCGGTGTGTTCGACGGCCCGTATGAGCAAACTTGCCTCAGGCTTTTGTGGGACAATGGCCGGTCCGCGCGAGCCCCCATGCACCCAACCGCTTTTCCAATCGAGCGCAAGGCCGCTCTCCATCTGTCCCGACGCATGCGAATGGCAGGTGTAACAATGCTTCTTCAACAGCGGTACGACCTCCTGATGAAAAAACTGCTTGTCATCATCCTGCGAATGATCTTGTGCAAACGAACCCAGCGAGCACGATACAATCAGGCACACAAACAGGCAAAGAATCAAGCCTAGAGAATGAATTGTCAACAGAGTCCGGATCATGGCTCGGTCGCTGCGAGGGCTTCAAGGATCGGCTCGATGAAGGAATTGTTTTTGAATGCCGCCCCTTGAGGGCTTGGCTCTGCGAATCGGACCACCACGAGGTCATACTTTGGGATCACATAGAGTCGCTGTTTTCCCAGCCCTGCGGCCATGTAAACTTTCAATTTCTTTCCATTCTTGACGATTTCGGTATCCGCTTCCCGGTTGAGCGCTTCGTCGCGCAGGCGATCTCGGAGTGTGGTGTTTCGAAGTTGTCCGTCGGCTTGATCGTCGACTCCATTGAGCCACCAGGTCAGTCCGTAGCTTTTGTTGATTGCCGAGGGTTCGAAGCATTGCATGAGGAGTTCCTCTTTGAGGAGAACTTGCGAAGGCTCCTTGTGCGTGGCTCCCTTGTCGAGGACGAACTGTCCGAATTTGGCCCAGTTTCGAGCCGTGAGCATCATTCCACCTGGGATGTTGACATTGCCTGCAGAGTCTTTTCCCCAGCGACCGATCTGGATATCGAGTGGATCGAAGATCCGGAGCTTGGCGTACTCTTCGAACGTTTTTGCTTGGATGCTCGATTGAGCTTGGAGTTTGCGATTGATGACTTCGCCCAGGACATAGTAATGGCTTGGTCCGTAATCGAATTGAGTACCTGGCGGGTGCTTCATAGGAACATTCAGTGAATCCTGGAACCAGTTCCCGGTAGCGAGCTTGCTGAGCCCCTGGGCTTGGTCTTGTCGAGCGATACGGTTTTGCCGCTGCTGGAGAACAGGGTTCTTTGTCAGCAGGTTTGCGTTGCGGTTGGGGAACGCTGCGTCGGCTGGCTCGAGGCCTGATGTGAGCGTCAGCAGGTGCCTGATAGTGATCTTGCTTTTCTTGGGGTCATCGCTCCAGGAGGTGATGGTCTTGCAGACGGGTTCGTCGAGTTCCAGCAGGCCGTCTTGGACGGCAAACATGGCTAGAATCCCGGAGAAGCTTTTGGTACCGCTTGCAAGCATGTGCGGGATGTTCTGCCCCCAGTTGTCGTACCGCTCGTAGAGGATGTTTCCTTGGTGCTGGACCAGAACGGCATGGCCGCTGAAGCGTTTGGAATAATCGGCAGCTTGTTCAAACAGTGCGCGTTGGTTGTTGGTAATCGTTGATTCCTGGCCGAGCGAACGCAGGGTGGCTGGAGCGAGGGTCAAGAACAGCGCGAGCAAGGTGGTCAGGGAACGCATGGCAGGAGCGGAGTCAGGGGTGGCCGCGAACGGAAGGGTGTCTTCCATGAATCGCTAGGGGGTAGCGTTGGTCCAAGCAATGGCCTTGGTGGGCTATGTATTGTAGCTTGAGCCGCCAGGGGTGTGATTCAGGATTCCACGAATAATTCTTGCTGCGATCGCAATCGATGGTCTCAGGAGTTCATCCACTCAGCGCACTTGCCCTGAGGGATTCGGGTATGAAAACCCTTGATTGGCCATGGTGCCGTTGCTCGCCGAAGCCGAATAGGGAGACGGCTGTTCGACGATGCTGAACTCGGCCCATATCGGATTGTGATCTGATACTTTTAGAGACTCATCGATGGTGATACCAAAGACAGTTGCCATATCGAGCACACCCGCTTTACCGATAAACTCGTTGGTGGGTCCGCGATCGAAGAGGATGTTGTCGTACAGTTCGGTCCTGCGCGTGTTGGTCGGTTGGTCGCTGATGACCC
>JBJTAQ010000292.1:0-3755 GCA_046090945.1 Pirellula sp. | reverse complement strand
CTGGGCTAAAACGCTCACTGAATTCCAACTCGATGGAAGCAATAAGGAATTCGCCGTCACAGGTGCGCCCAACGGTCACAAGGTGTTGGCCGATGGAACTCACCTAGTCTGCGATGCAAGCCAGCATGCGGTGCTGCACCTGGATCGCGATGGCAAACCACTCCCGCATGCCTCGAAGGAATGCGATGGCAAACCGCTACGCGGCCCCAACGATTTAACACCAGATCCTCAAGGCGGATTCTACTTCACCGATCCCGGAGACTCGGGAAAGGACAATCTCATCGGTACCATTCATTATGTCGACACAACGGGTAAAACGCATCTGGTCGCTTCAGGCTTGGCTTTCCCCAATGGAATCGTTCTGACGCAAGATGGCAAGCGGCTTTTGGTGGGCGAGAGTCAGTTCAATCGCGTGCTCGAATATCCAGTTCTCGGTCAAGGTAAAGTCGGTCCGATGAAGGTCTTTGCAGAACTGCCGAAGAATGCCAGTGGCAAGTGGGAAGACAATCAACCCGACGGCATGTGCTTGGACGCCAAAGGCAACCTCTACGTAGCCCACTATGGGATGGGCCAAGTCCAGGTGCTCGACCCAACAGGCAAACTGCTCAGATCCTATAAGGTAGGAAATCAACTTACTAGCAACGTTGCATTTGGTGGCCCAAAGCACGACCAACTCTTTGTCACCGGGGCGATCAACCCCGATGGCAAACCCGGAGCGGTGTATCGGCTAGACCTGGGTATCCCCGGCCGCGTCATCCTGCCGGCTAAGAAATAGCAACACCGGCGAAGACTATAGGTAATCATAAGGAATACCAACTCAGCCGCTTGGGTTTTGATCCAAGCGGCAGTTGTTGATGGAGAATTCCAATATTGCGATCGCGCCGATCTGCTCGAGCCTCTCCATGATCGTGATCACCTCCTTGCGCTTGACCATCGCTCGTACCGCACACCAGTTGGTGTCCTCCAGACTGTTGACCGTCGGTGAAGTAAAGCCCGGGGTAATCGACTCGGCCAACGCCAGCTTGGCTCGCGGTATGTTGTACTCCAGCAGCGAATAATCGCGTGCGATCACCACTCCTTCAAGCCTCCGCACAATCCTGTCAGCCGTCGACTGATCCCGACACTTGGGACTCTGAATCAACACCGTCTCGTACTCGCCTATAATGTCCAGGATCCTGAGCTGATTGGCCGCAAGCGTACTGCCGGTCTCTACCAAATCGACAATCGCATCGGCAACACCCAGCGATATCATGATCTCCACCGAACCGTTGAGCTCGACCAGATAAATCGATTGTGAATCCCCTGTTTGCCTTTCCAAATAACGTTGTGTCGTCCTAGGAAAACTAGTCGCCACTCGCTTGCCTGCTAAATCGCTCGCGGATTGAATATTGCCATGCAAGGGAACACATACCGCTAGTTTGCAGCGACCGACTCCAAGTTTCATTCGGACGTCGATGTCGGCCTGAGCCTCCTCGACCAAATCGCTTCCGGTGATCCCCAAATCGATCGCTCCCTCAGCGCACAGCGTAGGAATGTCGTCGGTACGAAGAAAGGTGATGTCTGCTGATAAACCACTCACGCGAGCGAACAACGCTCGCTCCTGACGGCGGAAATTCAAACCAGCCTGAAGCAAAAGCTCCGTCGCTAACTCGCTCAGCCGACCCTTGCTCGGCACCCCAATCCTCAGCATGTTGTCGCTCAAACTCATCAACCTCGCTCCTTGTGCTCCTGCTGCCGGTTTTGCTTCTCCACAATCCCAGAGACCCCCTCGCGACGCTCCAGCTCAGCTCGCAGCTCATCGACAGTTATCTGCCGGGTAGCCAACACCACCCAAAGATGATAGAGGACATCGCAAGCCTCTCGGATCGTATGCTCACGACCTGGATCCCCCTGCTCCCGAACCGCCTCGATCAACTCAAAAAGCTCCTCGGAAACCTTGCCCCCCATCTTCGATAAACCACCGCGAATCAGCTTGGTCGTATAGGACCCCTCCGGCAACTCGATGGCACGAGCGTGCAACTGGGACATCAACCGATCGAAAATATCAGTGGACATAATGGTGTAAGCGTCGAACAATACCACCGGAATTGAAAGCGAGTATCCTAGGCATTTTGAGGGCTTTTGTCGATTCCAGGTGGTTGTCGGTCCACTAAACTGTTTCAAACCGACCATCTACGCGCTTCGTTCAGGATCTGTCGACCGATGAATCCTCTTTCCAAACTGCCTTCCGAATGGATCATCCCACCCCTGGACGATGTGCTCTATTTGACCGGCCCAACGGCTTCTGGAAAAACTCAAATCGCAGTCGAACTAGCCGAAGCCCTAGGCAAAAACACCCCTGGAGCCGAGGTCATTTCGGTCGACTCCATGGCAGTCTATCGGGGAATGGACATAGGAACGGCCAAGCCGAGTCGAGAGATACGCCAGCAAGTGACGCATCATCTGATCGATATCGTCGACCCCACCGAAGACTACAGCGTCTCTCAGTTCCTCAACGACGCGCACAGCAAAGTCTCGGAAGTCAAACGCCGAGGCAAAAAAGTCTTGCTCGTCGGCGGCACACCACTGTACCTGAAGTCCCTTCTGTGCGGATTCTTCCAAGGCCCCCCGGCCGATTGGGACTTTCGAAATGCCGTCGAAAAAGAAGTCGAATCGGTCGGCTTGGACGCCCTCCACGAACGGCTTCGACAAGTCGACCCGCTATCGGCGCATCGGATTCTCCCCGGCGATATGCGCCGAATGATCCGAGCGCTCGAGGTCGCCAAGATCACTGGTACGCCGCTGAGCCATTGGCAAACCCAATTCGAACGCTTTGCCGTACCGACCAACAGCCATGCGTTCGTCTTGGGCTGGGACCGTCCAGTCCTGCATCAACGCGTCGAACGGCGTGTCGAACAAATGCTCGATCAAGGTTTAGTCGAAGAAGTTACCGATTTGAAGAATCGCTTCGGAAACCTCGGGCGAACCGCATCCCAAGCGGTGGGATATAAAGAACCCCTTGAGTTTCTCTCAGGTGGGATCTCCTACGAAGAGATGAAGGACCAAATCACCGCACATACTAGGCAGTTCGTCCGACGCCAAGAAATCTGGTTCCGTTCGATGCCGGGTATGCAACGCATCGATTTGAGCGAAGCCTCACCCCTGAGCGGCGTGAAACAGCAGATCCTCTCAGCGCTGGAAAATCGGTAAGTAACCGAGATCCAATTGCAGCATGATCAAGTTGCATGCGGAAATGTAAACGTTGTGGATCTGGCCCTCCCAAGCTCCCTCAGGGCCCTGGTCTAACTCGATGTTCGAATACAACCGCTCCCTAAAAGGCAACCATTCTTCGTCCCCTTGGCGATACACTACCTGGCTGTAGTACAAGTAAGTATAGTGCCAATGCCCAAAAGCGTCCTCGACCTTCGTCACCTCGTAAAGTTCTTTTCGGCTGTAGGTCAGCATCTCAGGCACTTTGACATTCTCATAATCGCCCGCGTTGTACAATGCAGCCAAAGATGCTGCAGTAATCGCAGGCCTGGAGCTACCCATCTGTTGGCTCGAGTAACTGATCCCACCGTCGGGATTCTGACACGAGTAGATGTACCGTTTTGCAGCCTCGATGATTTCACCAGGAACGGTAATCCCCGCGTTCCGACAGCCCCTTAGCCCCTGAACCTGTGTGATCGTCGTCGACCCCTCGTCGTAATCTTGACCATCCTTGGCACTGACATACCCCCATCCACCTGCAGGAGTTTGCGCCTTGCCGCAGAACG
>JBJTAQ010000291.1:0-1227 GCA_046090945.1 Pirellula sp. | reverse complement strand
AAGTCACCGAAGACGACCTTGTTGCCGCGTGTCGCGTTACCTTTTATACGTCCTCTTTGGCTTTTTCGGTGCTTGACCCGCTTGGGCATCAGCGCCATCGTTGTTGTCTCCCGCGTAGGAACCTTGATTTACCCAAACCTGAACTCCGATGTTCCCCTGAGGGGTCGAAGCTTCGGCGAAACCGTAACTGATCTTGGCTTGAATCGTGCTCAATGGCAAAGCGCCCGCGCTAGCCTTCTCGCATCGAGCCATTTCCGCACCACCCAACCGGCCTGAAAGCTGGATCTTAATCCCCTTTGCACCGGCATCCATCGTCGTTTCTATCGACCGTTTCATCGTTCGGCGGAAACTCTGACGCTTTGCCAATTGCTTGGCAATGTCTTCGGCGATCAGCTGAGCTTGAATCTCCGGTCGATACACTTCCTCGACCTTCAAGTTCACGCGTCGGCCGATCAAATTCTGCAACTCTTCCTGAAGAGTCTCAATCTCCGTACCCTTCTTGCCAATCAGCAATCCAGGCTTGGCCACATACACGAACAATCGCACTTCATCGCGAGTTCGTTCAATTTCGATTCGATCAATCCCAGCCTCACGGTAAGCCGCTTTCGTTGGGTGATTCTTAATAAAGTTTCGAACCTTTTGGTCTTCGACCAGCAGTTCCGAAAACTCTTTCTTGCTTGCATACCATCGGCTCTTCCAGCCCATGACAATGCCGGTTCGAAAGCCAACAGGATTTACTTTTTGTCCCATGCTCTTTACTTCCTACAGCTCATCCAACCGTTTGAGTACTACCGAAATATGGCTCGATCGCTTGAGAATCGTGAACGCCTGACCACGCGATCGAGGTTGAAATCTCTTGAACATCGGACCACCATCGATCCGTGCATCGACAACCACCAACTCGGTGATGTTGTACGACTCGCCAGAATTCTGCTCGGTGTCCTGGGCATTCCCAACCGCACTCTGAATCACTTTCTCCAACATCCGTGCTCCACGGTGCGGTTGGAATCTGAGTATCTCCAAAGCTTCGTCGGCAAACTTTCCACGTACCAAATTCGCCAGCGGCCGCACCTTGCGTGCGCTGATTCTCGCGTGTTTGTGTGTTGCTCGGTAAGGCATTTTGTTAGTCCTGTTTTCCTCAGCTCGATGCTGCCTGAAAGTTTACTTCTTACCACCCTTGCCGCCGTGTCCGCGGAAGGTTCGCGTCGGAGCAAACTCTCCAAGCTT
>JBJTAQ010000290.1:0-6483 GCA_046090945.1 Pirellula sp. | reverse complement strand
GTTTTGCCTCGGAATCGGTTTCCGTGGAGGGCTCTTGGAGGTCACCCGCAATCGGTTTGACGATCCGAATCGTGTTGTCCGATCCGCTGACTGCATACCGCTCGTCGGCTAATCGTACGATGGCCATCAGTCGTCCGGCTCCTAGATCGTTCTGGTACTCGACGGTTTGTTTGGTCAGCTCGATTCCTACCAAACGCCGATCTTCGCCAACGCTGTAAAGCATTCGATGGTTGTTCGAGAAGCACAGAGCTCGTACCCGATGATTGTGGGCCGCGACGGCAAAGCTGCCCTCGGTGAGCGTCCGACCCGTTTTGCTTAAACGTTTCAATCGGACTACGCCATCCCGACCGCCATAAGCGAGGTAACTGGAATCCTCTGAAACGGCCAAAGTGCGTACGTCTGCTGATTCACTTCGGTGATCTACATTCCATTGGAGCGTTGCAAGATCGAGCCGATAGATCGCCGGGTCAAAGCCTGCGACCAGGAGGGATTCGTTCCCAACGAACTTCAGGCAGTACAGCGCATGAGCAACCTCAATGCTCCAGAGTTGTTTCCATTCCTGCTTGGACTGCACCCTATCGGACGGGTCTAGCTCGCCTTGCGTCGCAGCAGAAACGGCATCTTTCTCCTTCTTCCAAACCTGGAGCTTGCCGTCTTTGGCACAGGTCGCCAATAGATTGCCGTCTGACGAGAACTCGATCGCTTGAACCCAATCGCGATGTCCGGCCAGCAGAGCCGACTGCGGAAAAGCACTTAGCGTATCGCTCAGGCTGAATAATCGGATCACGTGGTCATCGCCTGCGGCGGCTGCAAGGCTGCCGGTCGGATCGATTGCCAGGGCAGTGACGACCGGGCTATCGGCTGCTTGATTCAGCGGTGCCAACCGGAGTACGGGTGGTACAATTGATACAATGGATTTATCTTGAACGCTTTGGGCCAGGGCACGAGGGTCTAGGGCCGAGCTGAAAACAGCCCAAAAAAAGAACGGCAGACTGAGATTCACAAGGAAAGCCCTGGCGTTTGGCATGCCCGACCATCTTCCAACGAGTTCGAAAAATCCAGATACAATTCCAGCTATCTTGGATATCGACGGACCTAGACAGGCTCTTTCGGCAAACCAAAGCTAGAATCACAGGCCGGGAAAAATCGATCCTGTTAGGCAAGTTATGAGGGTTGAAAGGAACGCATGAATTCATCGTTGCGGAGTCAATTCCTGATCCCCATCGTCACCATGCTGCTGCTGATCTGCACGGTGGTCACAGCCATTTCCTGGAATATCGCTTCTCGAACTACGCGTCAGGCCACCGAGGCAAGACTTCGAAATCTGCTGCAACTCTGCGCAGTGAGCAAATTCCCGCTAACAGAGCCCGTCTTGGATCAAATCGGCGAATTTTCGCGATGCAAGATTCAGGTGGTTCAGCAAGTACCGATTACGGACCAGCTTTTTTCGATGGTCAAAAGCAACGGCCAGTTTGATGCTTTTGCGATTCGATTGGATCGCACTCCAAACCGCACTGAGCCCTCGGAGCGGGATTACTTGCTCGCTGTTTCGGACACCAAAGAACGGTTTGAGCTAGCGACCCAAGCGTTCTGGTTGCCGATGGCCACCGGAGTCCTCTCGACACTGGCGTTTTGCGGGATCGCCTTGGGGATCGCCAATCGTATGGTCAAGCGTTTGGAGACGCTTGAAACCCAAGTCAATCGGATTGCGTTGGGTCAATTTCAACCCGTGGCAGTGGAACCCAAGGCGAGCGATTCGATCGCTTCGTTGACCCGTTCGATCAACTCGATGAGCCAGCAGCTAGAGAAAGCCAAGGAAGATATTGCCAACTCAGAGCGATCGCGGCTGATCCATATGCTTGCCAACGGTATGGCTCACCAGCTTCGAAACAGTCTTGCCGGTGCCGTACTGCTGCTGCAGACGGTCCTGAAGCGCCACTCAGGGAATCCTCCTCAAGAGATCCAATATGCACTCGGGCAGATCCAGCTTGCCGAGGAATCGATCCGACGGTTGCTCACTGTCTCGAGGCACGGATCGGCGACCGATGAACAGTCGCTCAGTGTCCAAGAGATCCATGATCGAATCGATGGATATGTCCGTTCGACTGCCGAACATCATCAGATACGTTTGGTCTTCGATTCTTTGGATAGCAACTCCGCGCCAAGGATCTCCAAGGGGAACTCGGTCATCAGCGGACTACTGAATCTGATCCTCAATGCGATCGAAGCAGCGGGCCAAAAATCAAGCGAGCAAGGGGTCGTCGAGTGCCGTTATGCTTGGGATGCCAAATGCGGTTTGCATCGATGGACTGTCCGGGACAATGGACCAGGTCCTGATCCCGATATTTCGGCCAAGATGTTCGATCCTTTTGTGACAAGTAAACCCGAAGGGATCGGATTAGGACTTCCGACGACCGCCCTGCTTGCGAAACAATTAGGGGGTACTCTGGAGTGGAAACGCGCAGGGGAATGGACGGAATTTGAATGGACGATCCTCGACTCCTGCGAACGAGATAAACCATGAGCTTGATTTGGATTATCGACGACGAACCCGCCATCTGCTACGCCTTGAGGACCAACCTCGAGGAGGAGCGTCACAGTGTCGAAGTCTTCTCGGCAGCAGAGCCGGCGCTGAAGAATCTCAAGAAGATCCAGCCGGATCTGATCCTGCTCGATGTCCGGCTCCCTGGAATCAGTGGCTTGGAGGTGCTCGAGAAACTCAAGAAAGAGCACCCATATCTTCCGGTGATTTTGATGACAGCCTTCGGGGATCTGCAAACGGCGGTTCAAGCAGTCCAGGGAGCTGCATTCGAATACTTGACCAAGCCCTTTGACCTCGAGACGGTCATGCAAGCTATCCGCCGAGCGCTGCTTCAGCGGCAGATGCGGGCCAAGTCGAATCCGCTCGGTGAGAGCCAACCCGAACAACCTGAATTGATTCTCGGCAAATCGATGGCGATGCAGAACGTGTACAAGCAAATCGCAAGGGCCGCTGCTCTCGACTCGACGCTGTTGATCGAGGGAGAAGAAGGTACCGGTAAGAACTTGGTCGCCGTCATGGTTCACCGGTTCAGCAGTCGGCAGAATTTGCCGATGCTCAGCACGACGGCTATCCCGGGCAAGGATCTAGAGTTTGAAGTCGAGCTTTTTGGCGCGGGTCGCCCGGGTTCCGATGCGCTTCAACCCCTTCGCACAGGTCTTCTGGAACTGGCGGGCGAAGGTACGTTGCTGATCGACGAGGTTGGGGCAATGTCGCTTGCCAATCAATTGCGACTGATCCGAGCGATTGAGAACAAGTCCTTTTGTCGAGTGGGAGACACGGAGTCCAAGCAACTTCGGTGCAGGATCCTGTTTACATCGAGCCATAGCATATCGAAGCTTGTGAGCGAGGGTGAGCTGGATCGACGGTTGGCTTCGCATTTGGAGGTGTTTAAGATTGAATTGCCGGCGCTGCGGGATCGGCCTGAAGACATTGCGCCGATGGTGCGAAACTTCTTGCAATCGAAATCACTCCCTCAAGGTGTTCAGATCACCAAGGCAGCCTTAGAGGAGTTGCAGCGTCGGGCTTGGCCCGGCAACGTCCGTGAGCTGAAGTTGACCGTTGAAAGGTCAGCCATGAAAGCAGCCGGAGGGATCATTCAGTACGAGGATCTCCCACCCGAGTCCCAGTCGTCCAGCACCGACGGAGATCGGAGCGAATCGCAGAGGCAATTGGAGTCTGCCGTGAGGACCTGGACCGCCGAGAAACTTCAGGAGTCTATGGCTGCGGGCCAGACCAACGCGTCGAGTTTAGACGGAGATTTGCCTGGAACTCTCTACGAGGATTTTATGGGAGCCGTCGAGCCGAGTTTGCTCCAAACGGTCTTGGACCACCACTCCGGAAACCGAGCCGCTGCGGCTAGCACGCTTGGCCTGCACCGCTCGACCCTTCGACAAAAAACCCGACGCTACCGACTCGATCCTGACAAGTAAAAACCAGTAGTGGATCGCTCCGCGGCGCGGAATTTAAATGCATTCGGTCCCCAATTCGCGCCCCTACTCCAAGTTCCACTGCAGGGGATAAACCGAAATGGCCGAATGAACTAGAAGAGTTTAACGAATGTGAGGATTGCAAAGCTTCCCAAAGGAGCCTTAGCCTTGAAACGAACGATGATTCAACAGCGGTTTGCTAGCATCCTAAAGTCCCTCGTTTTGGTGGGGATCTCCGGCGTCTGCTCCCAATCGATTGCCGGTGAGCCTCATCAGTGGTTCGCAGGCACGTATCTGGATCCGGCCATCCAACGCTACGACTTTTTCCCACATACGATCTCTCGCAGTATTCCGGAATACCGACAAGTCTACAATCGACCGCGTAATCTTACCGGATGGATCGCCTATAAAATCGAACCCTCAAGCCAAGAGGCGATGGCTTGGCAGACCAACCATTGCAATGGCAACTACCAAAATCACGCGGGTGCCTACGTTCCGATGTACTGTTACCCGAAACCTTGGGAGTCTCTCAATACCCGAGGGCGGCCCGGAATGAACAATGGGCTTCAGGTGCCACGAGAGCCTGTCGAGACAGTCCCTGTGGAAACCATTCCGGTGAACAAATTGAAAGTGATCCCAGAACGCTCTCCTGGAGTGGAGGTTCCGCCCCCTGGGAACCTTAAGTAATCCCAAAAAAACAAGATTTCCTCGGATTTTCCGTTTGCTTGCAAAAACGCTGTTCGCTTCGGGAACTTGAATCGCAACAATAGAATCTGTAAGGTCTAGCTGGGCCGATTGTCTGGCGAGTCTTTTACGCCTATTTTGGAGAAGGTTGCGATGAACAAATCAATGAGCATTTGGTTTGCCTACTGGGTTGTACTTGGCGGTTTGGTATTTGCCCAAGCTCCTGTGCAGGAGCCTGCGTTAGCACCGGCTGTCAAGCCTCCGGCGACCGTCGGCCCATCGGCTACCGTCGATCCATCCGCTGCCGTCGATCCACCGGTGGTCATCGAGCCTGCCGAGGAGTTGCCCGTTCCGGAGGAAAAAGGGCGACCTTCACCGACTCGGTCTAAGCAACCGATTGTGATCACTCCTCGCAACCAAGCACTTCCCGCCAGTCCTGCCCCAAGACCCCAAGCGGAGGTGTTCAAGGATAGTTTGCTGGCCGACGGTGAAGTAGCTCAGAGTGCTCCTGGGGGTGGGTATCTAGGTTTGGTTGTCGAGCCGGTCCAAGGTGGTGGGTTCGGTTTGGCCGTCGTCGATGTTACCAATCAGTCCCCAGCTTGGAAGGCAGGTTTTCGAGTCGGTGACCGGATTGTCGGTGTGGGTGGACAGGCGGTCACAACGCTCGATCAGTTTGGCGAGCAACTCGAACGCTACGCACCTGGAACTCCGGTAAAGTTTCTGGTTCAGCGGCGTGGTCGAAGTACCAATCTGACAGCGGTCTTACAAGATCGTACGCTTGCCGGACAGCTTCAGGGCATGCAGCCCGGAACGGCTTTGCCGTTGGAGCCCCCGAAGACACCTTATCAACCGATCCTGCCGAGCCTGGCCGATACGAACGCTGCCGATGCAGCGAACATTTCAAGGAAAGGAGCCGCCAATGGCGTTGTGCTTGGGGTGTCTGTGAGCGATTTGTCGGAGACGTTTCGCAAGCAGTTTGGGATACCTCTTTATCGTGGAGCTGCTGTTTCGAACGTCACTCCTGGTACCACAGCCGAGCTTGCAGGTTTGCAACCTGGCGACTGCATTTCCGAGATCGATGGCAAAATGATTTTAAGGGCTGAAGACGTCGTCGCTGCGGTGCAGCAAGTTGCGATCGGTGAATCGGTAATGATTGGGTACTATCGCGGCAAGCAGAAACAGTTGGTCGAGGTCCCTTTGTTGACCGAAGGCATGATCGCTGGCCAGTCGCAGGGGCGTGTGGGGACGGGAGTTCATCCAGAGCAACTCACACCCGAGTATGTCGATTCGCTTCGCGAGGAGATCCGACGCTTGCAAGCGCAGTTGGCACGGATGCAAGCCCGGCTCGATCAACTCGAAGGAACCGCAAAGCCTTAGCCGTATCGCCTCCTGCAGCGTTTTGGCTTTCGATACAAGAGATTGTCGTTGAGAAACTACAAGACACGATTTCGATAGAAAATGTTTGATCGAACAGCAAACCTGCAACTTGTCGACAAGTATGTCAACAGCGACAGCTTGAAACGCCATATGTACGCCGTGGAAGCTGCGATGCGGGCGTATGCCGAGCGTCTGGGCGAAGATGTCGAACTCTGGGGAACGGTTGGTCTGCTCCACGATTTTGATTATGAACGATGGCCAAATGCTCCAGATCATCCATTGCAGGGGAGCATCATTCTCCGCGAACTCGGGTATTCGGAGGAAATCATTCGAGCGATTCTGTCGCATGCAGATTACTTGAGCGACCAGTATCCGCGTCAATCGCGGTTGGAGCACGGCCTGTATGCATGCGATGAGTTATGCGGTTTCTTGACGGCATGTGCGATGGTCCGG
>JBJTAQ010000289.1:0-7347 GCA_046090945.1 Pirellula sp. | reverse complement strand
GGGTCAGACCCAAGCCCCAATGGTTTTCCAGACCGAGGACCACCCCGCATTTCTCGGCGGTTGGCAAGCAGCGTTCGAGGGCATCGATAACCCAGGGGAAACCATCCTCTTCGGTGTAACCCGGCAGCGGTGGCTCGATGCCTCGGTTGGCCATCAGTTCGTCAAAGTTCTTGCTCGTTCCCCAACGACCTGTGTTGACTCGCATGGTTGGGATTCCAAGCGCGTAGCAAAGTTCAATTTGTCCAATCGTCAGCTCAATGTTATTGCGTCGGATTTCAGGGTTCGGAGAAACAAATCCTTGATGGGTCGACATCCCGTAGAGAGCCAAGCCTGAGAGGAGTGCTTTGCGCTTGATATCCTGCAGTGCTGCTCGACTGAGCAATTCGGTTTGGGAGATTTGATACAGCAGGATTTCGACGCCATCGAAGCCATACTCACCAGCGATTTCGATGCACTTTCCGACGTCTTTGAATTCTTCGTTTTTGAATCGCCAAAGCGAGTAGGTGGAGATGCCGATCGGCAAGCTCGTGCGGGCACCTCCTGAGGGTTCGCAAGGACCGGCCAACACGTTCGCAGGTACTGCGGCCGTGAGCCCCAATGCAGAAGAAACCAGACCGGTAAAGTGACGACGGTGGATCGCAGATGAATTCATTGAGGTGTCCTACTGTAGCTTTTGCCTTTCAAGATTTCGCTGTCTGGGCAGTTGGATTGGCGCCTGGACGTTCGGATAAGGTTGTTAGAAAGTTTCGAAGCAAGCTGATGCCGTTGGCTTGGCTCTTTTCTGGGTGGAATTGCGTAGCCAGCATATTCCGACGTCGGACCGCTGCACAGAACTCGTAGCCGTAGTTGCAAACCAACCAAGCATCCTTCGAGTCCTCGAGGACCGCGTGATAACTGTGGACGAAATAGAAGTAGGGTTTTGGCCCCATGCCTGCGAGCATTGGATCGGCGGAATTCTTCAAAGACACAACTTGGTTCCAGCCCATATGCGGAACCTTGAGCATGGGATCTGCAAACTCGAATCTCACGACTCGTCCATGCACGATCCCGAGCCCCTGATGTTCGCCACCTTCGTAGCTAACATCCAGCAGAAGCTGCAGCCCCAGGCAGATTCCAAGGAAAGGTTTGTCTGAGCTGATCCAATCGGTGATGAATGAAACCCAGTCGCGATGTCGAAGTTGATCGATTGCATCGCGAAACGCACCGACACCTGGCAGGATCAGGTGGCTTGCCGTCTGCAGTTCGGCGTAGGATTGGCCCACGATCGGGATTCCTCCTGCTTGCTCGATCCCTTTGGCGACGCTACGCAGGTTTCCCATCTGGTAATCGATGATTCCGACGGTGGGTGATGAGTTCATTTTCCGAAACAATCAGCGGTGCAAAAGTAGATTCAGGACCAACACGGGTCGATCATCGGGGTCCCTAATTAGGGTTGCTCGGAGAGATTCTGACAAGCTGTCCAGGTGCTGGAAAAAATCAAATTGTTAGTAATTGTCTCGATTCGAGACAGTCTGGTAGGAAATATGGCAGAAGAAACTTTGGAGCAGCCGTAAAATTCCCGATGGCCTGGAAGTTTCCTCCTTCCTGGTGGTAGTTTTTACAACGAAATCATGAAAAAAGTCCAATGTATTGAATTGGGTATTGCAAATCGTTGAAAAAACTGTCTTCCTGGCGAACTTTCTGTTTTTGGTCCAGCACTTGCATTCAGTTCTTTTCATCTCCTAAACGGTCGAATTGGCGAACCAAATCGGTTTCCATGGCGTCGAACGGATAGAGGGAGATCGTTTGGTTCCAACGTATGGAGCTTGTCCCGTTAAGCCAGCAACGCAGGATCGGTTTTATACTGGTCCCTGTGCTGTTCGCATGGCAGGAGGCGAGAAGAGGATGAATAGCGATTACAAGATTGCATTGATTAGGGAGTTGAGAGATCAGCAGGTTCGTTTTGCCCCACGCAACAAGCGTAGCGAGCAAGCCGACCGGGCCGAGAAGCTCCTGACGGAACTGGATCCGTCCAAGGAATACCCTTTCGATTTCTTGTTCTATCGAGTCACCGAGGTCCGCCCGGACGTTCATTCGATGCGTTTGATTCGGGGCGAGGACGCAGCGCACGATTTGAGGCTTTTCGTCGAAGACATCACCGATTCGATGAACTTGCGCCTCGAAGAAGCCTCCGAACCGGTGCATACCGTCGAGGACTTGAGCAAGCGATTCAACGTCTCGACCAAGACCATTTCTCGATGGAGGGAACAAGGTTTGGTGTCCCGGAGATTTATTACCGAGGGCCGCAAGCGAGTCGGATTCCTCAACTCGAGCGTCGAGCGATTCGTTTCCCAAAACAGACATCGGGTCGAGCGCGGTGAACGTTTTAGCCAAATGTCGGATGTAGAAAGGGACGAGATCATTGATCGAGCCAGACGACTGGCCACACAGGGCGAAAATCTGACCGAAGTCATTCGACAGGTTTCCCGCGAGGTACACCGAAGTGTTGAGACCATTCGTTACACGATTAAGAACTTCGACAGGAAATACCCTGCCATGGCTGTCTTTCCAGAACAACGCGAGACGCTCTCGGAGGAGGATAAACGCGCGCTGTATCAGCAGCATCTCCGGGGAGTTTCCACCGTGATGCTAGCCAAACGCTACCGACGAACCCGAGGTAGCATCATTCGGCTACTGAACGAGCAGCGAGCAATTCGGATCAAGGAACTGGCACTCGACTACGTTCCTAGTCCAGAATTCGACAATAATGCGAACGTCCAGGAGATCTTGGCCGAGACCCCCAACGCGATTTCGCCCGCTCGTAAAATGCGAGCCCCAACCGGCCTGCCAGCCTACTTGGCCTCGCTCTACGAAGTCCCTTTGCTCGAGCCACAACAGGAGGTCCACTTGTTCCGCAAGATGAACTTCTTGAAGTACAAGGCGACGATGCTACTGGATAAACTCGATCCCAAGGCTCCTTCGGTGGCGTTGATGGATCAGATCGAGAAGCTCTACGAGGACTCGTTGGCGGTCAAGAACAAGATTGTCCAAGCGAACCTGCGACTCGTCGTATCGATTGCCAAACGGCACGTCGGACCCTCCGGAGAACTCTTTGGACTCATCAGCGATGGAAACGTCTCCCTGATGCGTGCGGTCGACAAGTTCGATTACACGCGAGGGTTCAAGTTCAGTACCTATGCACATTGGGCCATCCGAAAGAACTTCGCCCGTTCGATTCCGGATGAGTTCAAGCATCGGGAACGCTTCCGCACCAGTTCCGAAGAGATTTTTCAAAGCCGAGAAGATGCACGCGCAGATCACTTGGCCGTCGAGCTTGATCAGCAGTCCCGAGCCGATCAGATCGGAAAGATCCTCGATACCTTGGATGAACGCGAACAACAGATCATCGTCATGCGTTTCGGGCTAGGTCAAGGCTCCGAGCCTCGCACTCTCAAAGAGGTCGGCGAGGAACTCGGTGTGACCAAGGAGCGAATCCGACAGCTCGAACTCCGGGCGTTGGCTAAACTCCGAAACGCTGCCGAACGCGAAAAAATCGACGAACCTGAATAACTCAGAGCCTTCTGAGTGCTGGAAAATCGACTGACCACGACTGACCTGACGGAAGGTCGTGGTCTGGGCTCTCCGACGAATCACAGTTTCGTGCAGTTCCCGGCAGCTCCGCAATCGTGTTTTTTGCAAAAAACTCCTTTTTGCAATCTTTTTGCGAAAACGAAATTGAACTAACTGCATAAAACGTTACTATACATGAACTCCCCGTTCCCTATGGATTGATCCTCTGACCTCTTTTTGTAGACGTTTTTGTAGACGTTCAGTCGCCATGTTCCCAACCAACGAATCTGCCCGTCGCTCCGGCTTTACTTTGGTCGAGCTCTTGGTCGTTCTAGCTATCATCGGAATCTTGGTCGGTTTGTTGCTGCCGGCTGTACAAGCTGCACGGGAAGCTGCACGGCGGGCCCAATGCATGAGCAATCAGCGGCAAATTGGCTTGGCTTTGATGAATTACGAAAGCTCTCACCGCAGACTCCCGAGCGGATGGGTCGACTGGCAGCAGACCAAGGCGCCGGGCTGGAGCTGGGCCCATGCCATCTTGCCCTACATGGAGGCTGGCGCGATCTACAATGGCATCGATCACCGATCTGCCATCGATGCCCCAATCAACCGATCGAGCCTCATGCAGGTCGTTCCAACGTTCATTTGCCCCTCGGATATCGGTGGTAACACCTTTGAGATCGGCATGGACCCTCACGAGGAAGAGGAAGAGGAGCACGAGGGGCACAATGTGGACGAGGGAGAAAAGCTGTTTCGAGTTGCGAAATTCAACTACCCAGGCGTCTTCGGGACCATGGAGATCGAAGAGGTTCCTTACAATTCCAATGGAACGTTCTTTGGCAACTCGCCCATGAAGCTCAAGGACATTCGCGATGGGCTCAGCAATACAATGATCGTCGGAGAGCGATCAAGCCGCTTGGGTGGCTCTGTCTGGCATGGCTGGATTTACGAAGCGGCCGAGCCAGGGGCCAGATTCCTTGGGGTTGCAGACCATGCCCCCAACAGCAAAGTCGGACACTTCGAAGACTTCTCCAGTCAACACGGTGCGGGCATTCACATCGTTTTTGGAGATGGCTCTACACGCATGATCTCCGACACGATCGATTTGGATATTTACCAAGCTCTGTGCACTCGCGAAGGTGGCGAGATCACCAAGAGTATCGACTGAGCTTCGTCCAGTCCGCTCACCGTTTCGATTCTTCGATTTGAATCGTATCAAAGAATCGGCGGGCAGCCGGATGGTATGGTAAACCCTGCCACTCAGCTGCCATCTCTTTGGTGATCAGACCATCGGGCAGCGCCTTGAGCTCGTACAGGGCTTTGAGACATTCCTCAACGAGCCGTGATGAAGCATCTCGGCGAACCACTAATAGCGCTGCAGTCGCCAACGACGTAACCGGTTCCTTAAGACTGCCGCGGTAAGCGTTCACGGGAAACTGGTATAGACGGAACATCGGCTCAGCCAGTGTCATTTTTGCGGCATCCTGGATCGACAACAGCCGGTACTCGCCAGAAGTCAACAGGTCTGCAAGGCCTGCTTGCTCGGACTTGATCACCGCAAACATCGGTAACTTCGGATCAAGTGCCCCGCGTGTGTTCCAGTCGCTATCGACAACATCGAGATCCTTCTCGCTCAAGCCATAATACTTGAGTAATTTCAATGCTGCTTGCCTCGTTCCTGAATCCTTGCTCCCAAGTACCACCGACTGACCTTTGAGTTCTCCAACCGAGTTGATCGACGACTCGGAAGGGATCAGAATATGGATCGGTTCAAAAAACAGCGGAGCAACCACGGCTACCTGATCGGCACGGACGGTCGACTCCTGCATGATGGCAATATCCGCGTGCTTGTCCAACAACTGCTTGAGATTCTCGACCGATCCGCTCGTGGCCGTAACCGTCGGCTCTCTCCCACTGCCTGCTCTCATGCGGTCAGAGATCTTTCCTGCAAGGTCGTAATACATACCTCCAGGGGATCCAGAAGCGATCACGATACGGCTCGGAAGACTCGAATCTCGAAACCGATCCCCGAGGGTATTGCCCAACAATCCAATCGCCAGAAGGCTCGCTGCGATCGCTAGGAAGAGGTTCTGAGCAATCCGTTGAGAGCGACTCGGCTCGATATGCCGTCCACCGGTCAAGGCGGCCACGATTGGAATATTGCCGAACCAGAATCGAAAGCGACGGCCCAAAGAAGGAGGCTTGGCCTCGATCGGGTGACCGTCGAGGAAACGCTCCAGGTCATCGGCCAATAGTCCCGCCGTGGCATATCGAAGATGCGGTTGCTTTTCCAGACACTTGCCGACGATGGTTTCTAGGTCGACATGGACATTGGATTGCTGTTGTCGGATCAACGGAGCCGGCTTGTGGATGACCTGCATGATCGTCTGCATAACCGACTCGGCCTGAAACGGTGGCTTACCGGTTAGCAAGGCAAAGAGGATCGCACCCATAGCATAGACATCCGTTGCTACCCCTTGTGCCTGCGTTTTTCCGGCAGCTTGCTCAGGCGACATGTAACTTGGAGTCCCAAGCGTCGCTCCGGTGGCCGTCAAGCCTTGCTCGGCCCCCATCTGCTTGGCCAATCCGAAATCGGTAATCACCACCCGATCGTGCTCGTCGATCAAAACGTTGGCGGGCTTGAGGTCTCGGTGAACCACTCCGTGTGAGTGAGCATAATCGATCGCCCGAGCCACATCCATCACGTAGCGCACTGCCTGCTTGGCCTCCAACGGGCCACTAGATAGCTTCTTAGCCAAATCAGTCCCTGGAACATAGTCCATGGAAAAGTAGTGATGACCGTTGCTCTCGCCGCAATGGTAGATGGTGACGATATTCGGGTGAGTTAATTTAGCAACGCTCCTGGCCTCACTGTAAAAGCGATCCACCTCCTCGGAACTTGCCAGTGCCCCGGAGCGAATCATCTTGACGGCTACTTGGCGACTCAGCGCCGTTTGGGTCGCCAAGTAAACCACACCCATGCCGCCTCGTCCGAGCACCCTTTGAAGGATGTAGTCTCCGAAGCGACACGGCAAGGCCGCTTGGGTGTTGTCCAAAGAAGGAAAATCAGAGACCCCATCGGACACCCCTGAGGCCAAGTCCGAGAGACTAAAGTCTACCTCCTCGCCTTCTTGGGCACGCCCAAGTGGTGAATCGATTGTCAAAGCATTCGGATCGTAAGGCTCAGCAGTCCCATGGATCACAAACTTGGAAACACCATCGGCGGATTTTGATGCATTTGCCTCAGCGTTAGATCGTACCTGGGGCGTTTCGTCTGGTGCTAAATCAGCCAGTGTTGGACCAGCCATCTGCTCGATCCAATCGGCCGTCTCAAGCAGATGCATCAGCAACTGGCGATGCTCTGGATACTGACGCAAGAAGGCCTCGCGATCGACGGTCTGGCCAGCATCGTGCTGGCGGAGAAACTCCAAGAGAATCTCGTCGAAATTTTCCGACTTTCCGTTATCCTGCGGGCTGCCAGTCATAACACTCCGAAAATTAAAATCGCTTATCTACCCTACTATACACCATCTCCAATCTCGAGTTAACCTCTAGAACCACCTGTAATCACCCCAGAATTTCCCGTTTTCTGTGGACATAATCCCACAGGACAAAGCGATCGAGGTTATTTCCACTCGTGAAGAACACGCGTCCCTTGGTCTGCTCGGCCATCCGATGCGCAAAGCGAATGTCCTCCTCCGACTGCGACCAACTTGGGACCAAGAACAAATTGATGGTGATCCCCTCCCGACCGCACTGCATCGCCTCGCGCATCGTCTGCTGCTCGGTCCTGGGGTC
>JBJTAQ010000288.1:0-2438 GCA_046090945.1 Pirellula sp. | reverse complement strand
GACCCGCTGGGGTGAGCCAGCGGGTCTTGGGAGGTATGGTCACGTTGCGGTGACTGACTCGATGGTGGCTTACGCACGACAGAGAATCTTTCTCCCCCTCTATCGCGGGGGGCGACGCTCGCAACTCCACGCGTAATCGGGTGCGAGAGCTTCAACTTCCTAGACGAACCCCATGATCGATCAAGCGAATTAAGGAAGCGGTCGATTAAGATTACGAGTAGCCGTACTGTTCCTCTGAGGGTAGATGCCGGAAATTGCTACGAGGACCATTTCATTGAGTACGGGGAGGAAAAGTCCAAAGGCCCAGTTCTTAGCCACAATTCAGTCAATCCCGTCGGAGATGTGATAAACTAACGGGATGTGAAACATTCTGAGTTACTGATTGCAAACAGTTCGATCAAGGTAGGAGTTTCTCATGAACCATGTCGTACGATTCTGGGTATGTGTCGCAGCGTTTACTGGGATTTCGATCACGGCACGAGCGTTGCCGATCGTTGTCGGCGATGAAGTTGGAACGCAATCCATCTCGATTGCGGACGAGCCAAAATACGTGGAAGCACTTGAGATGATTGTCGCTCCTCTGCAAGCGAAATTGACCCACACTCTGGATCAAGTGCCACTGCAGGAACTGGCATCATGGCTTCAGGCCCAAACAGGACTAAGCTTTTTGATCAATGAAGTATCGTTTGAAGAAGCAGCGATACCTATCCCTAAGTCGATCTCGGAATCGCTCGAGAACGTCCCTGCGTATCAATTTTTGGATCGCCTGGCGCATTATGGAATTGGTTGGATTGAGCGGGACGGAATCGTCACTTTTTATGCTTCGAACTCGTCACGCGATTCACTAACATGCCATCGCTACCCGATCCAGGACCTGCTCGCACTGGGTTTTCAGGAAGATGAATTGTTTCAAGCGATCGAACGCACGGTCGTTCCAGATTCGTGGATAGAGGTTGGCGGCCTGGGTGATATGAGGATTTATGGAAGTGTTTTGGTCGTGCGGCAAACGCAGCAAACACATCGAAAGATTGCTGCGCTGCTACAAGCCCTTCGAAGTCCCGCCCGTCGTACTTGGATCGATGAGAATCCCTTGACCCGCGAACTGGTCGCGAAACTGAATCAGCCCGCGTCGATTCGCGTGAACAAAACACCTATCTCCGAATCGCTAAAGATACTCTCGGACCAGTATCGACTGAATCTTCGCGTGGATCACGCTGCCCTCGAAGAGGATGGGATCAAACTGGACGAGCAACTCGCCTCGCTCGATATTCGCGAACGGCCGGTGAGAAAGATCTTGGAAGTGTTGACGGCGAGCCAATACCTGTGCCTTCAATCGCGCGAAGGAGAATTGTGGATAACAACCTTTCGTCAAGCCGACAACCACTTGAAGACGGCGTTGTTCGACGTTCGTGATTTGTGCCCGGACGATTCCAGATGCAGGCAACTGAGGGATACAATCGAAGCTACGATATCACCCGACGGATGGTTCAACGCGGGAGGAAGAGGCTGTATTGTCTTTCCGCGATCGGGGCTGATGCTCGTGTCGCAAACCGAGCAAGTGGCGGACGAGATACTCGCGTTTCTGGAGGATGTTCGGAGCGCAAGAGGAAATCAAAACGGCCCATCTCCAGGGTTGAGCATTCCTCAAACAAAGCGTTTTTTATCAAGCGTTCCAATACTCGGTGGCTACGAAACGCGGTATTACCGTTTGCCGACATGCCTTGCAAACGATCTGAAACGGTTGCTCCCTGAGTTGGTCGCCAAGGAGAGTTGGATCACCAATAAAGTAGGAGCCCAAGGCACGATCGATATCTGCAAACTCGTAGACCAACCAGACATGGTCACCGCTGATGCCAAATCGACCGAGCCGGCCGCAAACCAGGAGAGGCGGAACGATGAAGTTCCGAAGGGCGTATCGGTCTTGATCATTCACCAATCGAATCGAGTTCACGACAAGATTTACTCTGTCATTCAGAGTATCACAGAATCGAATTCTGCTGGTTCTCCTTTCGTTCCGGGATGGCAAATAACTCCGGGCTTCAGCGTACAGCAACCGCCGTTTTGACCGAGGCCGCGTTCCCGAAGATTTGGTCAATCCATCTGTGAACCACTTGGTGGGTCATTGAACCAATACTACTCACCTATGATTGCTGAGTAATACGACTGTACAATCCAAAAGCTTGCAAAGAACGGGCGGCTCTCGAGCGGTCCGTTTTTTGTTTTTGATTCGTAAGCGTTATTGTCGCAATTCATTCATTGTCAGACCGTAGGGTATGTGAAGCGGTCCTCGTACTTATTGCCTGGACTGCAAACGCTTTGCCCTGCCCATCTTCTAGCAAACCGCCACAGGAGCCAAGGACCGCGCAACTTACCAGGGAGCGATGGACCACATTGACAGCGCCAAGGTACGTTTCGCGGTCGGCTTGATAGTCGAAGCG
>JBJTAQ010000287.1:0-1624 GCA_046090945.1 Pirellula sp. | reverse complement strand
GCTCAACTCCGCATCCAAATGGGTCGTATGGACCAAGCTCTAGATGACCTCGATGCGATCCTCAAAGAAGATCCGGACTTCGCACCAGCTCTTATAGGCCGAAGCGCGATTTATCAGCAACAAGGTGACGAAGAAAAATCGCAAGAAGATCTCGAAGCTGCCGTGCAACTTCAACCTGAAGCTGCCGAGGAAACCGAGTTCACCCGAGCGCTGATGTCGGCCCACATCGCGTTTGTACAAGATCGATTCGAGGAATCGATCCAAGCAGCTAGTCAAGCGATCGATTTAGACCCAACCAATGAAACCGGCTACCTCCGACGCGGCGCAGCTTACTGGTACTCCGATCAGTTCGCGGAAGCTTGGGAAGACTATAACTACGTGATCAACACCCTAGAAAAAGTATCGACCAAGTCGCTCAACGGTCGCGGCGGATGCGCAGCCGAACTCGGAGACTCAGAGCTCGCCATCCAAGACCTAGAGAAAGCCATCGAGCTTGCAAGACAGGATGACAAAGACCATCTTGCCTACTACCTCAACAACTACGCACGTGCACTGATCGGTGCTGGGCGCCTCCAAGATGCCAAAGCCGCCTTGGACGAGTCGTTCGAACTACAACCGGAAAATGCATGGCTTTTCTACTACAGGGCCCTGATGCACATCGCCCAGAAAAACGAACAGCTGGCTTGCGATGATTTCCGCAAATCGCTTGAACTGAGCCAGCCTCCAATCCCCCCCCGCAAGAAATCCAAAGCAGAGGCCTATATCAAGAGGTTTTCAGCCACTGCAGACCAGCCGATCTCCAAGGATCCAGAGTTCTGAGCCTGGCTCATAAAACTATTGCTTCGGCTGTCGGATCACCGCGCCACTTTTCTTGACGCTTCGGCTCGAACCCGAAATCTCATTCGGCTTGCTAGTCGTGCTACTGGTGACGGCGTTTAAGGTATTTGAGGAGAATGCAGCCGGAAGCGATCGACGAGGTATCGCTGCGATCTGTTCCTCGGTTCCGTCCTCCGACAACGCTATCTTGCCCGGTTGGCGGTTCCAACCTTGCACAGGTTCGGAGCTGCCCGACGAACGGATCGTCAGCGGCGGATTCATGGCTCCTTGAGCAATGCTGCCGCCATGCCCGGGGATCGACTCCGGTTCGAACTGCGCATCGGGCCATTGAGACCGCTTCGGCTTGTCCGGTGAAATCGCTACGATCCGATCAGTAGGAGCAGCCGAACCTAATGGGTTACTTGCCATCCCATCAAAGGGGCTAGTCGAATCCCAGTTCGCACTCACGTCGGGTTTTTCAAGTTTCGTTCCCAAGGTTGCTCCCGAGCGACTAGCCACCGAATGCGTGACAAGAGATTGAGATTCTGCCTTCGAATCCGTCTCCATAGTGGTCCATAGCGGGGGGCGTGCCGATGCGATCGAACTTCGTGGCTGAAGATCCGAACGATCCGGCCTGGAAATCGGAATCACCGGCAAAGGCTCCCGAGAGAGTCGCTCCTGAAGCGTTCCTTGAGGTGTGGGCTGAAATGGCCGGAGTTCGACTTGGCGTTCGCCAACAAGGTCCGCCGGCAACGAGGAGTAGACCGGAACGGCCGTCGAGCTAGCACGGATCGCATCGTTCGTATTG
>JBJTAQ010000286.1:0-6151 GCA_046090945.1 Pirellula sp. | reverse complement strand
ATAAACTTTTCCCACATTCGGTTGACCCAAACTCGGGCCGTCAGTGGGTTCTGGCGGCTTGCAATCCAGCGGGCAAGTCCGAGTCGATCGTTGGGAGATTCAGGTTTCATCGGCGGCAGAACCTTGGGCAAAGCGGCTTCGACGCGTTCACCCCGTTTGTCGTACTCGCCTCGGATCAGCACAAAAGCTTCTCGTGGTTTGGGCATCTCCTGCATGACCATCACGGTGGGCCAAGCGGCCTTGGCGTCGTTGAGTTTTTTCTTGGCTGCTTCCACATTCCGCGCTGCTTGCTGGATCGGTCCATCGGCAACCTTGCGATAGTAGGCTTCGAGCTCCTTGCGATGTTCTGGAGTTCGCTCAGACTGGGGCGTTGACACGATGCTCTTGATCGATTCGGGGATCTGAACACCGCTGATGGCAACAGCTGATTTTGGAAGTGATGTAGTTGCCAAGCGAAAGCGTCCGATGTTGTGTTGTCCGAGCGTCTCTTGGACTAACCGAACCGTGATGGTTGCATCTTGAGGAACATCGATCGGTTGCTCGAGCAGGAACATGGCTCGACAGATCTCTTTGCGAGTCGGGCCATCGACAGCCCATCCGCGTCCGCTGTTTCCCTGGACCGTGTTGGAGATATCCCAATCCTTTTGCGAGTAATCTGCCTGAGCCTCAGTGATCTTTGCCGTGATTGCAGGTGCGCCCTGAGGCGGTTGTACTACGAGCTCTAAACGCGTTAAAACGAAATTGCCGTTCGGGTATCGTCCAAGGCTCTGCTGGGGAAGGCTCGGATCGGGAAAGCATTCGAGCAGAACGCCGGTCAGCCTGCCGGCAAGAAGCTTCGATTGAATTTCGTAGACTTCGTGGGTAGGGTTTTCACCCGAGGCAAGGTAAGAGCCGTCCGGTTGCTTGGCCAGGACCGCCGTGCTACGCGCCTTGACGCTTGTCGGATCGAGTGTGTTCCAAGTGGGTTTGTCGGTTGCGATCGTTTTCTTGAATTCCTCCTCCCAAGGCTCTAGAAATAGAGCGATTTTTGCTTCCGCTTGAACTAGAGCCTCTTGAGCCTTTTGAATTTGAGCTTCGTGCTCTTTGAGTTCGTCGAGCTGATCGGCAGTAGGGACCGAGATAACCGGTTCGGTATTCCGCGACTCACCCTGGAGCGTTCCACTTTCTGCAACATTGTTGAAGTAAGCAAACAGCGAATAGAATTCCTGCTGCGAGATCGGGTCGTACTTGTGATCGTGACAGCGGCAGCAATTGAGTGTTAGTCCCAGCCAAGTCATCCCAGTAGTCTCAACTCGATCGATCACGGTTTCGACACGCCACTCCTCGGCGATGATTCCACCTTCGCCGTTGAGTCGGTGATTGCGATTGAAGCCGCTGGCTACTTTCTGCGATAGCGTTGCGTCCGGGAGCATGTCGCCAGCGATCTGCTCGATCGTGCATTGATCGTAAGGCATATTGCGGTTGAATGCATCGATCACCCAGTCTCGCCAAGGCCATTGCTGTCGCGAAGAGTCGACTTGAAAACCATTGCTGTCGGCATACCGAGCAAGATCAAGCCAAGCGATCGCCATGCGTTCGCCGTAGTGTGGAGATGCCAATAGTCGGTCGACTACTTTTTCGTAAGCATCGCTCGAATCATCTGCAACAAAAGCATCGATTTCAGCAAGGGTCGGCGGCAGGCCGATTAGATCCAATGACACTCGGCGAATGAGTGTCTCTTTCGCGCACGGGGCTGATAATTCAAAACCTTTGTTTCTGAGCTTATCGAGCACGAATCGGTCGATAGGGTTTGGGTATCGATCGGCTTGCTCGGCAAGTGGAATGGCTGGTCGCTCAGGTGGGATGAATGCCCAATGACCTTGATAGGCTGCTCCTTGGTCAATCCACTTTCCAATCAGTTCGATCTGTCGATGACTTAATGGCTTGCCAAGATGGGGTGGAGGCATGACCGAATCGGGATCTTCGTTGAGGATTCTCGACCAGAGCTCGCTCTGCTTGGATTGGCCTGGGACAATCGCACGTTTCCCGCTCTCTCCAGCCAGGATCGCATCCTCGTGCTGATCGAGTCTCAGGGAGCCCTGACGCTGCTGAGCATCCGGTCCGTGGCACTGGAAGCAATGTTCGGAGAGGATCGGACGGATATCGCGGTTGAAAACGACCGCGTCTTGAGCATGAGCGAACCGGATCGTGCCCCCAACAGCGAGCAGGATTCCGAGCGTCACGAGGGTCAGGCAAATCAAAGTCGATGGCAGAAATCGCACGGCGGGAACAGTTCTTGGTGGGATTGGGTTTTGTCGGAGTGGGGCGGTCCACGTCATTATTTTAGTCGGAACTCGGATTTCATGTTCCAAGTTCCAACCGGAGGCTTGCTTCGCGTGGCCTAAAAGAATCGTGCCAATTGGCTAGCAAAGTTTCGCTCGTTATACGCTTGTTTATTTTGGGCGGAAAAGTCTTTTTAGTCAGAAAATTTTACCAAATCTGCACAGTCGGTCTTATCCGTACAGGCTGCTTGGGTCGATCAGACGAGGGAACACATTCCTCGAAACTGCAGGTATTCCATGCGCGTCGAACGAATTAACCGAGATCGGATCAAAACACTCATCCGCAATGCTTGCATTTCGGCATTGGTTGTCCCGTGGATTTCGGCTGCCATCACCGGTTGCAACCGGGCGCATTACCGGACCAGGGCCGACGAGGAGGTACGGAGTTTGATCGACGAGAAGGTGTGCGACTCGGCCATGCCTGCGATTCCGGACGTGCAGGTCGATCGAGCCTCGCGGATGTTTGATCCGTTCAATCCGGATCGTCCACCGATGCCTGAGGACGATGGTGTTGCGCATCAGTACATGCGGTTGGTCAATGGCAAGAAGCATTATCCGTTGTGGGATGTCAATGGCCGAACGAACACGGCTGAGAATCCGGTTTGGTGGCAATACTTACCGCTCGACGAGCGGGGCGTCTTGGTGCTCGATGCCGATAGTGCAGTGCGGCTTGCAACGCTTCATAATACGAATTATCAAGCGGAAATCGAGACGCTGTATTTGTCTGCATTGGATGTGAGCACCGAGCGATTTTTGCTCAGCAATCAGCTATTTGCGGGATATGGATCGATTTACACGGCCGACGGCGCGCTGCGTCGGGGTGCGGGTGGCAATTCGAGTTCCACCTTGTCGAACAGTTTGTTCTCTCGTGGACCTCGGGGCTTGGCGCTTCGTCGCCAATTTACCACGGGAGCGGATTTGATTGTTGGTTTTGCCAACAACTTGACTTGGCAGTTGGCTGGACCGGACACGCAGACAGCAAATTCATTGATCGACTTCAGCTTCATACAGCCTCTATTGCGTGGGGCGGGTCGCGATGTGATTATGGAGCGGTTGACGTTAGCTGAGAGAACGCTTTTGTACAACGTACGTGCTTTTGAACGTTATCGCACGGGCTTTTACACGACAGTGACCGTGGGACGTCAGGCCGAACCGGGGCCGACCCGTCGCGGCGGACTCTTCGGTGGAGCGGGCTTGCAAGGCTTTACGGGTCTGGGTGGTGGATTCGGTACGGTTGGTAATGTTCAGAACAATGCGGGAGGCGGAGCTGGTTTCGGAGGTGGAGGTGCGGTTCCCCAAGTCGGCGGTTTCCTGGGCTTGGTCCAGAACCAGCTTCAAATCCGAAATGCCGAAGAGAATGTCGCTCGACTCCGAGACAACTTGGCTCGATTCGAGGATACGCTTCGCGAGCAGTTAACGATTATTCCTCCAAGTCAGGATACGATTCCGAGCCAGCAACTGCAGGTGGCTCAGGCTCGTCAGGCTCTGATTTCCGCCCAGGCGAGTTTGCTACAGCAGAAATTCAACTACGAGCAAACTCTCGACAATTTCAAAGGAACCTTGGGACTGCCGCCGTACGTGTGCATCGAGATCAAAGACCCCATCCTTGATCAATTCAATCTGATCAGCACCGATCTCAAAGACCGTCGGAACAAGGTGGCAGATCTTCGGGACGAGATCGGGAACGAAAACACTCGATTGCTCGAGCAGAGCCCGATTCAAACGGACCCTGCGACGGGCAAGAAAGAACGATCGTTAGGCCGTGGTCCGGAGACCAACCAAGCGATCGATCGAATCGGGTTGGGAATTGGGACCATCGAAGATGTTCGCAAGACGCTGCTATCGAAAGATTTTCCGCTCGTTCGGGAGGATATCGAAAAGCTCAAGCAGGTACTACCGCAGCGTATCGCCGAGCTGAAACGGCTGCGCAGGATCTACGAAGAAGAACGATCGATGGTCTGCAATCTGCTACCGATTGAAACCCTCGATGCGGCGTTGATCGATTCGACGGAACTCGAAACTCTGGTCGAGAAACTGACCAAGGATGTGGATGATCTTGAGCGACGCTTTGAGACTCGGGCCAAGAGGATCGAAAAGCTGCAATCCGATGCCAAGAAGTCGTTGAACAGCACAGGGGCTGACGGCAAAGAGCAGTTCAAGAATCTACGAGACGAAGTCATCTTGCCAAGTCAGTCGCTGCTAGCCGAGTTTGCCGAGGACGTTTTGGCTCTGCAGGTGCTTCAAGCGCGAGCCAGGGTCGAGAGTGTGAATTTGCCTGAAGTGGATTTGCAAGCTGAGGAGGCGGTTCAGATCGCCCAGCAGCAGCGGCTTGACTGGATGAATGCTCGAGCCCAATTGGTCGACTCCTGGCGGGCGATCGAGGTCGTCGCAGATAACTTGGAAAGCTCGCTCGATGTGGTCTTCAGTGGGGATATGCAGAACATCAATGATAATCCGCTGTCACTGCGAGGAAGGACGGGTCGCCTGCGAGCCGGTTTTCAATGGGATACAGCCCTTACTCGGATGAACGAGAGAAACCAGTACCGCCAAGTGCTTATCGAGTATCAGCAAGCCAAACGAAATTACTATCGATTCGAGGATGGTATCTGGCAGACGCTTAGATCGCAACTTCGCAATATTCGCTACAATCAATATAATTTTGAGTTGCAGCGCTATGCGGTTCGAATCGCTGCTCAGCAGATCACGATCAACGAAGACCTGCGTCAAATCCGCGAAAGTTTGAACCAGGCTTCAGGACCCACCGCAGCCCGCGATAGCATCTCGGCTCTACAAGACTTGCTCAATGCCCAGAATACATTCCTTGGAGTTTGGGTCTTCTACGAAGCCCAGCGTCGGAATCTCGACCAAGACCTTGGGACGATTCGCGTCGATGCCGATAACATCTGGGTCGATCCGGGCCCGATGACCTCGGAGATCTACGGGTTCGACGGCCAAGGGGGCTACTGTCCTCCTTGTCAGCCAAGCGAAATCATCCAGGAAATCATCGAGCCGACGGTCGAGCAACCCATCGAGGTGGTCACCCCAGCGGGCTATCAAGGTCGAGTGGTTCCCAAGCGTGAACTGACACTTCAAGAGTACGTTCAACCGTGATCTCTAGGCCGGTGGTTTTCGAGTCCCACAAGCACAAACTTCAACCCCTCGGCTTCGAAATCATGACGGGTTTCGTGCAGTTTTTCTATCACCGACTGATCGACTAGCTTGGCATCCGAAACGTCGATCACCAGATTTTTGCGATGAACCAGACCGAGGGATTCGATTTGACGTTTCAAGGGGATCCAATTGCTGAAAACAGCCGACTCGCGCACTCGAATCTTGACCGTATCCTCCGTGACAGGCTCGAAATCAAGATTAGCTTTGAAGAACGATTTGATCGGAACTCCATGGGCTAGGTGAATCAGGAAATTCATTCCAATTCCGGCTATCACTCCGATCAACAAGTCTGTCGCTAGAGTTACGATCAATGTGGTAATAAATACAGCAAATTGTTCTCGTCCCGATCGGTACATGTGCGCGAACTCGCTTGGTTGAGACAACCGGAATCCGGTGTAGATCAGCATAGCTGCCAAGGCAGATTTAGGAATCAGATGCAGCAGGGACGGTAGCACAGCCACAAAAACGAGTAAAAAGACACCGTGCCACATGTCCGCAAACCGAGTGCGACCTCCGCTGTCGATGTTTGCCTTGCTCCGGACAATCTCCGAAATCATCGGTAGTCCTCCGACCATCGACGCACACAGATTGGCACAGCCTACGGCTAGCAAGTCTCGATTCATGTCGGTCTTGCGTTTCCAAGGATCGATAGAATCGAC
>JBJTAQ010000285.1:0-2186 GCA_046090945.1 Pirellula sp. | reverse complement strand
ATCGTCATGGTTTTGAGTGTTGCGGCGACCATTCCCGTGTTGCAATTCGCAAGCTTGGGCTACATGCTTGAGTGCTCGGCGCGAATTGCAAGCGGCGCGCCGATTCGGGAATGCTTTCCCGGCGTGGCGCTTGCAGGTCACATCGTTCGCTGTAGCCTATGGACATTCTTGACTTGGCTGCCGATCTGGCTGATCACCGATCTTGGTTACTCCTCGGAATTGATTCAGCCTGGATCCAGTTCTGCGATGTGGCTTCGAGTCGTCGCTCGAGTGCTATCGATCCTGTGGGTGCTTTGGATCGTCTGGGCGATCGCACGTGGCGGATCCTGGAAGCACTTTCTGTGGCCGCGTCCGATCCGTTTTATCAAAACCGTGACGAGCAAAAAATTTTGGCTGGATGTCGAGGATCGATGGTGGGGGTTGCTCAAGCGATTGCACCTGTGGCGTCTGATCAAACTGGGTTTCCAGGCCAGCCTCGGAGCTTGGATCTGGCTCGCGATCCCTGCCCTGATGATCTGGGTATCGCTCAATGCAGCGTCTGAGGTCCGACCGCAGCAGCAAGGTGGCCTGGCGCTGCTGGGCTTGCTCGGCGCGATCCTCATGGCCAGGGCCATCCAGTACCTTCCAACGCTTCAAACGCACATGGCTCTGGAGGCTCATCTTCGGGGGGCCATGCACGCAGCGACGCATTGGTCCCCAGGTAGCGTATCTCCGGGTAGCGTATCTTCGGGGTGGCTCCATGGTGTCCTCAATCGCAAGGTTGCTCGGAGCGTCTTTCGTCGCGTACCGCTGACCTATGCGCTGAGCAACATTCTATTCTTGGCGCTTGCTCTGCCGCTGTATCTGCTGAGGATCGAGTCGATTCCGGCCCAACTGTGGTTCCTGCTCTCGATTCTGTTTGTCGTTTGGATGTTCCCTGCCAAACTGCTCATCGGTTGGCTCATTCGTCGCAGTCGCCAGAAGACCCACGATGCGAGTTGGCCTTGGAGATCGATCGCCTGGATCCCCCACCTGGCAGCCATCGGTGTCTACGTCGGGTTCCTGTATTTGGGTAAGTTTGCATTGTGGGAGGGTGGAGCGATCTTGCTGTTTCAGCATGCTTTTCTTCCCCCAGTCCCCTTTTTTGTCCGCTGATAGAGGCGGGTTTTCCGCCCCAAGGCTCAGCTTGAGCCATCGAGATTCAATTGACGCAAGGGGCTCGAATCGGTACGCTCGACCGCTTTGGTCTTCGGAAAAACAAGAAAATTGCTTACAATCCGAACCGCTGGGCGATTGCCTGAAGCTTGGATCGTTCTTTCAAAACGGCTGTTGCAACATGGAATTTATTGAAAAACTCTGGGAAGGGACCACCAACGCTGTCAACGGGGTTCTGACTGGGTTTGACCGTGGCCTGACGGTTCTTTTCGGATCTGCAAACTCTCGCCAACTCAAGCGTTATGGCGAATTGGCCCGTCGCGCCGGGGAGCTCGAGCCACGGATGATGGCTCTGAGCGATGCAGAGCTCAAGGAGCAGACAGCAAGCTTTCGCCAACGACTCAAAGACGGCCAGAGCCTCGACGACATCCTCGTGGAGGCATTCGCTGCCTGCCGAGAGGGGGGCCGGCGGTTTCTCAAGATGCGTCACTACGATGTGCAGCTCATCGGCGGTATGGTTCTCAACGGCGGCAACATCGCCGAAATGATCACAGGGGAAGGCAAGACGCTTGTCGCCACGCTACCTGCCTACCTCAACGCGCTCGAGGGCAAAGGGGTCCACGTCGTGACGGTCAACGATTACTTGGCGCGTCGGGACATGGAGTGGATGGCTCCATTGTATATGGGGCTAGGGCTGAGTGTCGGCAACATTCAAAGCGGCATGGACAACGACAGCCGCCAAAGGGCTTACGCAGCTGACATCACCTATGCAACCAATAACGAATTGGGTTTTGATTACCTGCGCGACAACATGCGCATGGCCGCCCGGGCCGATGATCGATTTCCGAGCTACATGCAGCAGGTCCAAGGCCCGTTGCACTATGCGATCATCGACGAAGTCGACAATATTTTGATCGATGAAGCCCGAACTCCGCTGATCATCTCTGGTCCAGCCATGCGCGATTCGGCCAAGTACACGGAAGCCGATCGGGTCGCGCGCGGACTCAAACGCGATGAGCATTTCATCGTCAACGAAAAGGATCACACGGTCA
>JBJTAQ010000284.1:0-4118 GCA_046090945.1 Pirellula sp. | reverse complement strand
AGAGCGGCGAAAGAAATAGATGCAGTAAGTGCGTGGATCATGTCGAAGTGTGCGGTTGGTGTTCCTGCCGAAAGTTGATCTGAAGCCGCGACCGAAGGAGAAATGCCCTGCTCCGAGTCACAACATTCTGCACTTTTGCGTGCGAGAACTCGGCACTAGCAGCAAAACTTATCCTGCCATCGCACTCCGACGGTTCAGCGAGCAGGTGTTGACGCATCGATCACTGATTTGCTTCTCTGTTGATGCTTGAGTCGTATACGATCTGACCGCGCAAATGGCCATTTTGCGGCCAGTGCGCAGACGTGGAGACAGTTGCGGTCAGTACGCGCCTATCACAAACGTATTGGCAGCAGCGTCTTGATGACTTGATTAACTCTGGTCAAATCTCCGACGATCTGTTGCGACAACTTGGAAGGTAAATAACGAGCTCAGCAGAATTCAAAAACGTAATGAACAGAGCAACCGTTGCGGGACCTGCATCGGACGAAATGATTGACGACGCGGAGAGCAAGCTGTCTTTGCAGTTTCCGTCGGAGTATCGGGCGTTCCTTAAGGAGTATGGCGCGGCGATGAGAACGGGATTCGAGATCGCAGGAATCTTTGCGGACGACGATGATGGGGCACCGATGTGGCGACAAATCGTTCAAGCAACACAGAGATTGAGAAAATCGGTCAACGGGATGCTTCCCGAATCGTTGATTCCGATTTCAGATGATGGATGTGGTGTGGCGTACTACATCGACGCTTCAAAGTGCAACGAGGACGGTTGCGATGTCATCGCTTACGGTTCCGGCATTGACGGCAAAACCGTGGCTGGAAGTCTCGAAGAATTCGTCCTGAAAGTCGCAAGGGACGAACTCAATGTCTAACGGTTTCAAAGGCGACTGCATTTCACGGCGCAATTTCATATTCGGCGAGTGCTCCTGTCCTTCTTTCCGGAAAAACCAACGCGCGTCGAACGAGAAGGTCGCGTTGAGAAATTCGGCTACTGGGGGACTTGAGGTTGGTTGGTTGGTTGCATGTCGATGATGGAACTCAGAAATTACTTTGGACCAATGGGGAGCTTTCTCGATGGTGACCGCAGGACGCAATTTATCTGTATGGGGCCAATGGTTCAGCTGCTTTACTACGTCTACGAACGATGTCTGTAGTGCACATGACCTTGCAGCAGTGAACTTGCGCTGCTCCCTTGGTCTCAACGAAAGTATCGACCATCTCTATCTTGAATGCCTAGACTTGGTGTCCGAATGGTCCTGTCAATTGCTCGAATTCACAGAACGGAATCACCATCATTTTCGGGAGGACCCTGAGTGTTTTGATCATTCGGAAGATGTCTACAGGGCCATCGCGATGGTTCAATTTGTCCAAGAGGCGGTACGTGTCCATTACAACACGACTTTCGCAGAGGGAGAGTACAACGCAATCGATTCCCGAAATCTCTTTTTGACTGGCGTACTCACTGGCTTTGGTGGAACATGCGTATCGTTACCGGTGCTCTACGCTGCGCTCGCTCAACGAATCGGCCATCCGGTTGAGCTCGCCCACACATGGGAACACTACTACTGTGTGTGGAACAGCCAGAACGGCTTTTGCTTTGAGGCGGCCGGCAGGGGTTTTGACAAACGCACTCACGAATACTATCGCCATTTCCGTAGGATAGTGACTGCAGAGGATGAAAGTACTTTTGGCTTCCTTAGACCCCTCAGTCGCAAGGAACTTTTTGCTTGTTTTGCGAAAGAGCGATCCCATTGCCTACAAGAGCAATTTCGTTTCGACGAGGCACTCGAGGCGGATTATCTTGCCAAGACAATAGCCCCTCATGTTGCACAGTTTTCGATGGCGTACGCACTCACGAATTCCTCACGTGAGCTTTTTCGAGTGCTCGGTGCCACCCCTTCACGTTCGATGCTCGCTGAAGTTGAGCACCTTGAGAGAGAATTGTCCTCACAGTTGAACGGTCCTGATTCGAGTCCTTGCAGCAGTGCCGCAGTCATGAATCTACAGCGGATATTACGAAATAGGTATCAATCAACGATTCAGCAAGAACACGACGACGTGTTCAGCGCGTATACTGATTTTACGTAATGTCCTAAATGCAAGGAACGCTACCGTGTTCGACCCAACGATTGGCCGCTGGCAGACGAAAGACCCCAAAAGCTTCGATGCTGGGGATACGAACCTGTATCGCTACGTGGGGAATCATCCTACGATGGCGACAGACCCAAGTGGGTTGTTCGAGGAAGGAATTAAGAAGCCCGGTGAACAATGGCACATCTTCAATATCTTTGCTTCCAATCCAGATCAGGCAAAATATGTAGTTCGTAAGGTTGGTGGTGACGGACCACCATACGCCTCTGAAGTTGTTAAAAATGGGATCAAGTCAACAGGCCCTTCGATTGAACTACACCCGGTCGAACATGTTCTTAATCAACATCTGGGTGGACAAAGCCCATATTCCCGTGCGAGCACGTTGCGTAATGGTGCTCCAAAGATTCGAGGGACACCTGTGTGGGAGGACATTAGCAAGTTGGAGGACGGGCAGTTATTGACACATGAAGACATCGTTAAAGCGTCGAAGGAATTCTTGTCACGGAACGAACACTTGCGTGAACGATTTGAGATCTGGAAGAATAATCAAGGGAATGAGGGTGAAGTGCTTATTAAGGGAGATGTACCAAAAGAGGCGGTCTACTCGCAAAGCGCGATTCGACTGCATCGAGTTTTGAATGGTACAGGTAAAGTGCTGTTTGTCGGTGCGGTAGCGATGGATACCGCATCTTTCTTCATGGCGGAGGATAAAGCTGGCGACGCCGCGCGGATTGCGGGTGGTTGGACAGGTGCATGGGCTGGTGGAGTGATCGGTGCTGGGACGGGCGCCGCAGGTGCCGGGATCGCAGGGCAGCTTGGTCCTCAGGTAGCGATTCCTGAAGAACTGATCACTGTTCCTGTCTGTGGTTTTTTTGGGGGGCTGATTGGTAGTTTCGCTGGTTACTGGGCGGGCAGTGTGGCTGGTAGGAACTACTACGATTTCATCCAATCTGAGTTGGATAGGTACCGACAGTGATTCGAAACTATCGTAGACTTCTCGAAATATGGAACACGGACTACGGCAGGGCGGGTGGTTGGCTGATCGAAAAACAAGGAGAGCCTATCGGTGTCCTATTCGATCCTGTTTGTTCTGAGATGTTCTGGGAGCGTTACAGAATTCGGAGTTATGGAGAAAACGATAGGAACTCTGAAGTCACGTCTGAGGCATTCTGGCGAAACTTCGACTTCGCGAAGATAAAGTTTCGATCAATCGCTGTTGGAGAAATTGCAAAGAATGCAATTCCGGCAATCGATCCTTTTGATAATGAAGGACGTGTGTCGATCAGAGGACTTTACGTCAATGCGCGAGATCCGAGTTTTTGGGATCGGATGGTACTTTTTGTTTACCGATTGATGAAACAAAGGCCAGGATGTGAGTGAACCTTCCAACCTTGGATGCCTGAACCTTGATGAAGAGTTGCGTTGTCGGTGATGTTTGAACTGAAGACCGTTGGCACGATGCCAACGGAAGGTTTTAGCAGGATGCATTCCCCGGCTTGAAGCGGATTGGCGGTTGATGTCAACCAGTTGGGTTGGAAGCGTTTCCGGTTGGAATCGCTAGGGCACGTTGCGTTGGCCAGAGATGATAGAACTGAAGTAGCGAGTGCATGGACGCCGAGCTGAAGACGGGCGGGATGGCAAGGATGCCAGTCGGGCACGACGCGACCCAGCATCCTCAGTCGTATTACTTTGCGCGAGCTTCCAACGCCCCTGGTGCCGGACTTGCGCATTTCGTTATCGAGACACGTGGCTATCTGCACTGCTCCGAGCCACAACATTCGGCGCTTTTGTGTGCGAGAACTCGGCGCTATGAGCATGATTAATCCTGCACTCGCGATTGGAGTCCGCAAGGATCTGGGATCGATACTTCGATGGCTGATTTACTCGTTACTTCATGCTCCATTCTGGTCTGATCTGACCGCCTAAATGGCCATTTTGCGGCCGTACGCGGACGTGGAGACAGTTGTCATACTAAGCAAGTCATTACTCGGCTAAGGAGCAACGCAAAATGTTTGACGTCGAACCGTTAT
>JBJTAQ010000283.1:0-4803 GCA_046090945.1 Pirellula sp. | reverse complement strand
GTGGTTAACACCACCGGCAGAGGATGTATCAGCCCTTCGGGCTTGAGGGGTTGATGTCTCAGCCCTTCGGGCTTGAGGGATGGTGTGTAAGCCATTTGGGCTTTAGGCTTGGAGTGCAAACCATTTGGGGTGCAGAAATGACTGAGACAGGGAAATTGCATTTGGGGCAACCATTTGGTTTTAAACCCGAAGGGCTGGCACAACCTATGCCGGGGTCGCAAGACCCCGGTGGCAAGTGGCGCTGGATAGCAAAAGGCCCGAAGGGCCGACACACTGAGAGCTATTAGTTGCAGATATTAAAATGCTCGTGAGTTGATATGTCAGCCCTTCGGGCTTGGCTGATTGTGGGTGGCCGCAGACCGGTGGTTAACACCACCGGCAGAGGGTGTATCAGCCCTTCGGGCTTGAGGGTTGGTGTATCAGCCCTTCGGGCTTGGGGGTTGATATGTCAGCCCTTCGGGCTTTAGGGGATCGTATGTAAGCCCTTCGGGCCTGAGGGTTGATGTGGCGGCCCTTCGGGCTCCGGAAGCGGCTAGGACAGCGGCTTTACAAGGCGGATTCTAAAAGCGAGAGAGCTTGGAGTTCTCTGTCCCCTGCAGTTTTCTGGATCACGATGCGGTGCGCTCTAAACTCTTTCAAAAGCTCCTCGCTCGGGATCATGTGACGTCGACTCCAAAGGATGGATAATTCGACCAGACTATGGACCGCTCGATTCCATCCCCAAAAAGGCCTGATCTCAAGAAAACTGCCTGCTTCGCAATCGGCGACCGCACGCTCTTGCTCAATGTCCCATTGAAATACCTTCAATGGCATTGCCCGGCACGCGTCTTGGAGGATCCAACCGACGCCTTCCTCGAACCGCGCCTGGGGCTGCGACTGAACCTCGTTGCACAAACCTAGCAAGGCCTGAACTAAGAGTAGCCCATCGTCAACAACATGGAAAACTCCCCGATGATTACGGTATAGATTTTGAAACGTCGTCGAACTTTTAAAAGGTTTCAAAATCCAGTTTTGAAGTGACCGGTCCACGTGGGGGCCGATGGGAGCAACATGCATCCGGCCATCGGCAGCTTCTGTCGTCAGGATTCCTTCGAGAATCATCTCGGCTCATGCACGTATAGTTAATGGACTTGGCGTTCCGGGACACTGGTCAATTCCCGCGATAAAGTCGCTCCCCTAGAAATGGATCGAGGTCCTTGATTGCGAAAATCTTGTTCGCCGTCGTATCGATATCGTATTCGACACGTCGAAACTCAAGATGCGGAGGTTCGAAGATCACATAGCAACTGCGCCAGTCCTCGTCTCGAGGCTGTCCAACACTCCCAACGTTGATCATCGCCTTGGGCTCGGTCAATCTGTACTTATAGTTGAACGAATCGGGGGCGAGAAAGTTATAATCGGGAGTGAAGATTCCTGGTTGGTGTGTGTGTCCTTGGAAGCAGTAGGTCTGAATCATCGAGAAGAGACGCTCAATTTTTCGCCGATTGAAAATATCATCGTGAAAGACGTACTCGTTGATCGGATTGCGGATCGATCCGTGCAGATACAGGACCCCATCTTCGTTGTAGATCCGCGGGAGTTTCATCAGAAACAGAACTCGCCGGCGAGCATCCTCGGGATTGTCACTTCGCTCGACCTGCTGACGGGTCCAAAAGATAGCCTTCTCGGCCGTGCTGCTAAATCCTTCGGGATCATTGACCGCGCCGTAGTCGTGATTGCCAATCACACAGACTTGCATCTGCATAACAATGTCCAAACACTCTCTAGGATTAGGCCCGTAACCGATGATATCGCCCAAGCAAATGATTCGCTCGACCTTCTGGGCCTCAATATCCTTGAGAACAGCTTGAAGGGCTTCAAGATTGCCGTGGATGTCGCTGATAATTGCCGTTCGCAAGGTAGTATATCCAGTACTTCAGCTATGGTTCATCATTTGCCGGTTCGCAAGCGATCACCGAGTTGGTTATCCAATTCGGGAACTTTGTAGATCTTCGCGATGGTAGCTTCGAAATCGTATTCGACTCTTCTGAAGAAAACCTTCTTGGCAGTTTGGTCCAAAATGGCGTAGCAAGCTCTCGGATCCTCGTCCCGGGGTTGCCCAACACTTCCGATATTGATCATCAGTTTTTCGCGGCCGAGTGAAAAACAATAGTCGCACTCAACGGCTTTGATAAATTCGGGATCGGGAGTGAATACCCCGGCGATGTGAGTGTGCCCCTGAAAGCAATACTGTGGAACCTTGGCGAACAGCCGATCCATCTTGTTCTTGTCGTAAGAATGCTCGGGGAATACGTACTCGTTGGTCGCGTCGTTCGGAGACCCGTGGACAAAAAGCGTCTTATCGACCTGATATTGCTTGGGCAAATCGTTAATAAAATCCCAGCGGCGATTGACGGTTTTCGGGTTGCCTCTCCCAAGCTCGTTTCGGGTCCAATAGATCGCTCGTAGGGCAATCGGATTAAAACCGTTGGGGTCGAACACCGTCGCTTGATCGTGATTCCCCAAAATCGTTAGCTTGGCCTTCTTCATGATCAGTTCCAAGCATTCGATCGGATTAGGACCGTAGCCGACGACGTCCCCAAGGCAGATGATCTCGTCGACCGATTGTTTGGCAATGTCGGCCATCACGGCGTTGAGAGCTTCCAAGTTCCCGTGAACGTCGCTTATCAGGGCTTGCCGCATCGCAACCCCCTGGGTCTTTGGCAAGCGAGTTGGCGAAGGCCCACAAACACGCTTGTCGCTGCTACAGAACTGGAAAAAAACTGGATCGATTGTGGCATAAAAATGGTCTAAGTCGGGCGTGGTTCCTGTTCAGTGACTCTTTGGCAGAAGTCTATCCGCAGTGTTGTTCTTTGTGCAGGTATTTTTCCTCGGTCATGGGGGGTCGATACAAAACTATCGATCCGGTTTGTCTGGGGATCGATTCTCCTTGCGAAAATCCCATGGTGCCGTAGGGTTTTCGGCTTTCCATAAGCCCCGTTTCTCTTTTTTGGCTTCGATCTCAAGGTCCGCGAGCGCTTGGGACTGGTTGTAACGCTTGAAGTGCCAGGCGTTTCCGGTTTTGATCATCTCGGCATTGATGTGTTTGTCTCCTCGGTAAACCTGGGCCAGGGGTCTTTCGAAGTTATCCTTTTTTTTCCAAGTGACCCGCACGTCCGAATCAAACAGCATCTTTTTCAAAGCTTCGCTGGACTCTTTGCCGTACTCCTGTTTGATTTCCGGTGCGTCGGTTCCTTCGAGCTGTACTTCGTACTCTTTGGCGTCGGCCCCTCTGACTTTGATCGAATCCCCGTCGATGATTTTGATTACTTTCGCTGTGATTTCTTCCTCTTTTTCCTCACTTTTTGCCTCTTTAGCCGGCTGTGTTTCTTGTACAAGTGACCCTTTGGCCGTTTCACCGACGGGAGTTTGCGTCTGGCACCACCCAATGGCAACGGTCCAATACAGCGTTGCAGCAAGGAAACAGAAAGCAGTACGCATCATTTCGATACCTTCAATAGGGATGATTTAGTAGGGATGATTCAGAGATTTCGCCGAACAGCTTTCAAGCCTCCCAGCGGGTGGCTTATAATATAACATCGGATGGCAAACCAACGGCTGGATCCACCATTTTCCGTAGAAATATCGAACACAAGCGATGCAAGATCCCCCTTCGGCCGAGCTAACTGACCCGAAAGCCAAGGGCGAGACAAACTCGCCCCCCCAAAGCAGGGTAAGCAGCGTTGCGGGCCACTACATGGTTCGTAGGAATGTTGAGGGTTTTCAATACAAACCCAACCCGTGGAGGGACACCAGGGCTTGGTTCGTTAGTTCCATCCTTCACACCGCGTTGTTCCTGACATTGGCTCTGCTATGGCAACCGTCGCGACGTGGCACTGGCGATTTGATCGATCGGCCTGTGGGAATCGCTGTTTTTCATGCGACACAGCAAGGGGATCTTTACTCGCTGAGCGACACTCCTGCGCGTGAAGACAGTGGGGCAACTGCCAGTGCAGCGAGCGATTCGGCATCGCCACTGGACCTTAGCGAATTGACCAAGGACCTTGAGGGCTACTCGGCAGATGCTGGAAGTTCCGGTACGGCGATTGGCAAAACAGGCGAAGGGCTTTCGGGCAAGGGCAGTGTGGGAGCCAGCGGCAGTGGCCCGGATGGTTCCACCACGACAACATTTATGGGGCTTCGGGGTTCCGGATCGAATTTTGTCTACGTGCTAGATCGCTCCGCCTCGATGGACGAGTTCCAGGGGGCGCCGATTCGGTTTGCGAAGACCGAGTTGCTCAAAAGTATCGCCTCGCTAGCCGAGCGAAACCAATTTCAAATCGTCTTCTACAACGATTCACCGGGCTCGTTGAGCAACGGCTCGGCCGCTGGGAAACTGCTATCAGCCAATGAAATCAACAAGGAGAAGGCCTCACGTTTTATCAAGGCGATCAAGCCTTCGGGAGGCACCGAGCACATCCCAGGCCTGAAAATGGGGTTATCGTTCGCCCCGGACGTTTTATTCTTTTTGACTGACGCCGCCGAACCTTCGTTGACTGAAGCTCAGTTGCTCGAAATACAGACCCGTGCCGAGCGGTCTTTGACAACCATCCATACGATCCAATTCAATCACGGCCCAGCCCCAAACGACGGTACCTGGATCCGTGAGTTGGCCGAACGCAATCGCGGAACCTATCGCTACATCGATATCTCAAGCTTGGAATAGGACAGATCCTAGATGCCCAAAACTGTTGAACTTCAACACCCCTTAGCTAAGCACCACCTTGCCATTCTTCGGGATAAAACAACCTCATCGGTTTTATT
>JBJTAQ010000282.1:0-3170 GCA_046090945.1 Pirellula sp. | reverse complement strand
AGAGCGGCGAAAGAAATAGATGCAGTAAGTGCGTGGATCATGTCGAAGTGTGCGGTTGGTGTTCCTGCCGAAAGTTGATCTGAAGCCGCGACCGAAGGAGAAATGCCCTGCTCCGAGTCACAACATTCTGCACTTTTGCGTTCGAGAACTCGGCGTTAGTAGCGATGTTTATCCTGTAGTCGCGCTCCGACGGTTCAGCGAGCAGGCGTTGACGCGTCGATCACTGATTTGCTCCTCTGTTGATGCTTGAGTCGTATACGATCCGACCGCGCAAATGGCCATTTTTCGGCCAGTGCGCGGACGTAGTGACAGTTGTCGTTTGGACGCTAGACAGCGTGCGTCTGAGGAGCATCGCAAAACATTTGACGGCGGACCGGCATGCTACATTTATATCTGCGGCAACTCCATCTTCCAATCCGTCCCCAGGAAATCTGCTGTGTTCGATTCGACGATTGGCCGCTGGCAGTCCAAAGACCCGAAGAGTTTTGATGCTGGCGATACGAATCTGTATCGCTACGTAGGCAACCATCCTAGCTATGCGACGGATCCGAGTGGGTTGGAGGAGCCTTATGTAGGCCCGTCAATAGAGATCTTGAATTCCCATAAGGATGCCGGAGGCCTTGATTACCAAATACGCAAAGTTGCCTCGAGTGAACTTGATCAGTTGTATGCAGCGGGATTACTGAGCCAGTATGCCTACATTGAGGCACAGGACCTACTTTCCCTTCACTCACGAGTTCGAGTTGCCATAAGCCGAAGGCTCAGAAACGGAATAAGGGCGATTGAGGGCGCCACGAGAGTAAATGGAGCGATCGAAGCCGCTGCAGGTGCAGTCGAAGCAGCCGAAGGCGTCGTGCTGCTAGTTCCAACAGTTGGGGGCAGCTTTGTAATGGTCGTCCACGGATTGGACCACACGCAGGCTGGAACTCGAAGCATGTTTACCGGCATCGATCAAAACACTTTTGTTGCGACAGGGGCAGAATATGTTGGTGAGCATGGCCTTGGACTAAACAAGGAAAGCGCACGCTCACTCGGCCAACTGACAGAGTTTGGTAGCGATATCGTTGCACCAATCGCAATGATTCGATCCGCTAGGATTGGAATGCTCAATTCTGAAGTTGATGATCTAGCCCCAAGTAGTGCAGCGTTCGCAGATCAGCTCGCAAGAGTCGCAGCGAGGACACCCGAGGAGCTCGCCGCGCGAGCAGAACGGGCAGCTATGCTTCGTCGAGTGCATGCAGATTCCTCAGGGGCTCTCCATCGCGCAGCAGAATCGCGAGCTGCATATCAATTTCAAGGGACCGTTGCTCAGCGATACCGAAAACAACTGGTCCAGTACGACGAGAAAACTTTTTTCCCTGGCGGCGGGCAACTTGGAGAAGTCGATATTGAACTACGATCGGTCATTCTGGAAATCGCAATAAGTATTAAGGGAGCTCCTGGCAAGTTCAATCAACTTCGAGCCTATTCGTCATTGATTCAAAATCCTAATCAGAAGTTCGTTGGACTATTCTCGAAGCATCGCGTACCAGTGGATACGACATATCAGTACCAGACACAGTTCCCACTCGTAAGCGTCATAGATGACTCCGACTGGGCAATGTTGGACGCGTTCGTGTATCACGGAGCACGACACTAACATGGACAACCTGTCAGTGGTTTTTGCGAAATCGATCGACGTAAGTGATCTTAGGGAGTTCGTATCTCAGAATTCTGGCGTTTGGCAGGATGCGGAACCATCATTGCTACAAGCTCACTTCCCACAGAACGACGGCGGAGTGTTTTTGAGAGGAATAGGAACACAGGAAAATGATGTTTCCTTTTTGTCGTCAGAGGAACTAGCTGCGGCTACGAATGCTCTGGGCGTTCCAAGAGCGATACTGACCCTCGACTATTCGAAAAATGCGACGTGTCGCGAATCCGCGAGTCGGATTGCGCAGCTCCTTGCAACCAAATGGGGAGGCTTCATCGTGCCAAGTGACTAGGACTTGCCCCAAATAGTGGAGTACTGCGAAACTCAAACAAGCTAAACAGCGTGGAACGGACGACGCCAGAGCTATTGGACGCGAATCGATCGAAGGGACGTACGATCAACATCGTCAAGGAAGGTTCTGAAGAAGCAAGATACTTCGACTTCATCGGGGCTGAGGCCAATGTTGGAGGAGAGACTATGACTAATATTCTTCTCCGTCCGAACCCAGGTAAAGCTGCTGCACTCGAAGAGTTCTTACACGGTACGCAGCATAGGCTTGGCATCATTCAACGATTGGGTACGAATGGCGCGGAGCGACACGTCAAGGACTTCATGATTCGGCACCCTGCTCCGCGCCACAAAATTGTGCACTTCTGTGTGCGAGAACTCGGCGCTTTGTGTGAGTAGTCGGCCAGAATGTTGTCTCGGGAGCGATCCGTGACTTCCGAACCAGCAACTGCAAAATCCTGTCTGCGGAGTTGGGACTGATTTGCGATCAGGACGATGTGATACGAAGCGGAGGTCCGGGGTATCGATTGAACGAGTGGATCCGCATTGAAGACGGCAGCCAGTCCAAAACACAGACCGTAGAGGACGAAGGGCAAAGTCGCCGCGATCGGATTTTGGAACTGCTCGCTGGTGGCAAACGACTTCGAACAGCTGCGATTGCTGAATCGCTTGGATGCAGCCAAGCGACCGCAAAGCGTGAGCTCGACTTCCTTCGCAGCACGGGTGCGATTGAGTTCATCGGTCCGAGCAAGACCGGTGGTTATCAACTTCGGTTGGTGATGAGCGAGTAAATGAGCGAGTAAATCCCTGGGAAGTTTGATGTGAGCGAGTAAATGAGCGAGTAAACCGTTTACTCGTTAACGAGTAAATGACCCTGTAATGTGTGGATGAGCGAGCAAACGGTTTAGTGTCCAAGAGAGAGCCGCAGCGCGCGCATGCAACAGGCAGCGCACGGAGTGTTTTGCAGCGCGCGTCGGATTTTGCGTCGCCTCATTTTGGAACCCCCGTTTTTCCCAGGGAATTTGTAGGTTGTTCGGTTCCTGTCCTCTCCGTTGGTTTTCCGAAGCCAATGCTGCAAAACCCTGGTTGCTCCAGGGTTTTTCGCATATCTGGCCAATTGCTTTGGCTTTCCTGCACGTCCATGCACGTGCATGCTTGCAGGTGCTGCGTCGTCTAGTGCGCTGCCTTG
>JBJTAQ010000281.1:0-4856 GCA_046090945.1 Pirellula sp. | reverse complement strand
CAACGTCTTCCCAGAGTTGTTCCACTGCTCGGGCTTTGCGGTCTTCGGCGATGCGACGGTCGGTGGCAAGCTCTACCACGGTCGGGTTCTCGATTACATGACCGCCATCGGATTGCAGGACGCGTGTACGACGTTCATCGTGGCTCCTGAAGGCTGCATCCCGTTTGCCAATGTCGGCTATGCTGGATTCATCGGTAGCGTCAGCGGAATGAACGCCCAGAAGATATCGCTCGGAGAGATGGGCGGGCGTGGCGAGGGCAAGTGGAACGGTGTTCCGATGGCTACCCTGATGCGGCGAGCTATGGAAGAATGCGATTCGCTTGAAGAAGTCAAAGAGTTGTGGCGTACCAGTCCGCGGACATGCGAGTACTACTATGTATTTGCAGACGGCCAAGAGAAATCTGCTGTCGGAGTGGCAGCAACACCTGAGAAAATCGAGTTCGTGGCGCCAGGACAAGGTCACGAATTGCTCGGTGAAGGGATCCCCAACGCGGTGGTTCTCTCGGCGGGATCTCGGCTCGAGGAACTGCGCAAGCGCGTCAAAGAGCAGTATGGAAAGATCGATACTCCAGCGGCAACGCAGTTGATGTGCAGACCTGTGGCTATGAACTCCAACCTGCACAACGTCCTGTTTGTCCCCGAGGACAGCTTGCTCTACGTTGCCAATGCAAGTCATAGCAAGCTTGCCGCCGAGATGCCGTATGTGAAATTCGACCTCGGTGCCTTGCTCCAGGAAATCGAATCTCAACAAGCTGCATCGAAGACCAAGCAGTCGGTCTCGGTTGATCAGCGTGTCTTTGAGGCAAAGGACTCGTTGCAGATGAAGGTTTCGCAAGAGGCTTCTCAGGATGCTCGCAAGTGCCTTGATGGGCTTTGCTGGCAAGGGGATAGCTTCCAGGTCCGCATCGAGGATGCTGACGAAAAGCAGCGGCGCAGTGGGATCGATCGCATGGTACGATTCCCATCTCCGGTCCCCAGCGGTGATCCGGTCAACGATTTGGTCGCCATGGAGTGGTATCGAGCAAGCAAACGGGGCGAGCCACTGGGTCATGCCCCAGCCGTGGTCGTCGTGCACGAGTCCGGTCGTGGCATGACGGTCGGAAAAATGATCGCGCGGGGATTGAGCAACCAAGGTGTCCATGCCCTGCTCTTGCAATTGCCAACCTACGGGCTGCGTCGCAACCCAGCCAATGTTAAAAGCGAGGGCGAGACACTCATCGCTGGCCTCAAACAGGGGATCGCTGATGCTCGCAGAGCTTACGATGCCGTCAGGGTTTTACCCGAGATCGATTCTACCCGCATTTCAATCCAGGGAACGAGTCTGGGCGGGTTTGTGGTGGCGACCACGACCGGCTTAGATGCCGCCTATCACCGTTCGTTTATCCTCCTTGCCGGAGGTGATCTCTATGGCGTTCTGGCCAACGGGGATCGCGATGCGGAAAAGACTCGCAAGGAGTTGGCCAAGAGCGGGATTAGCATGGAACAAGCCAAAGAGGCCCTCTACTCGATTGAACCGCTCAGGCTTGCCCATCGCGTCGCCGCCGACAAGACTTGGCTCTTCTCCGGAACCCACGACACGGTTGTTCCCCCGGTGAGTTCCAAAAAGTATGCCGATGCCGCAAGACTTCCGGAGGGTCATCACATCGAGATGCCGGCCGACCACTATTCTGGGGTCGTGTTTCTCCCGAGTGTGATTCAGCAGATGGCCCAAATTGCAACCCAGGAACCGCTCGAAGGTGCCGCTGAGAAGACTCGACAGCAAGGATCCGAGTGACCTCCTGCGGATGCTCTCGAAAAAAGCTTGTAGAGTCGCTAGACTGATACAGATCGGTTTCTTGAGTTCTTTTTTCTCGAGTTTTCATTGAGGTAACTAAGGTGACGATTACGCGTGTTGGAACGAATGAGAAGTACGCTGAGGGTTGGTCTGCGATCTTCGGTGGCGGAAAGTCGAAAAAGTCAAAAGCTGCAACCAAGGCAGCTAGTCCCAAAAAGGCTACAGCCAAGAAGGCGTCTGCTAAGAAAGCCGTAGCGAAAAAGTCGCCTGCCCAGAAGGCAGCGAATTCGGTAGCCAGCAAGAAAGTTGCAACCAAGAAGCCGGTGGCTAAGAAGGCCAAGAAATAAAACCTCGGGGCCAGCAGTTCCACCATGGATGAAAAAGAGGAAGCGTATTATCTGAATCAGATCCCTGAAAAAAAAGGATCTAGGTATCAGGTACCCAAGATTTCCTCGGTGATCAGGAAAGTCATCCAGCAAAAGGGTTATTCTTCAATCCAGTCAGCCGACATGTTGCGGAGTGCTTGGATCGAAACCGTCGGTGAGAAACTTGGAAGTCAAACAACCGTTGGCAGAGTGACGCGAGGTCAGTTGACGGTCGTTGCGACCAACAAAGTCGTAGCGACCGAACTGGAGTACATGAGGTCACAGATTCTTAGAAGCCTTCAAGAGAAGTTGCCTGATTTTGCCATCCGATCGATCCGAGTCAGTTGCGATGCCATGCGATGATTCGCAGTTGCGTTGTTATGCCCTGACGATCGCTTACGATGGAACGGCCTATGCGGGCTGGCAGATCCAGCCCAATGGATTAGCGATCCAGCAAGTTCTTTCCGATTGCATCGCAGAGATTCTTGGACATCCGGTATCGATCTGTGGAAGTGGCCGAACCGATGCAGGGGTGCATGCGCAGGGACAAGTCGCTGCGCTGAGCACAAGCGTTTGGAAGCATGAGCCTGGCAAGTTGGTCCGAGCGATCAATCAGCGATTGCCCAAGGACATCTCGGTCTTGGGCTGCCGCTGTGTGGTTGTCGGATTCGATCCGATACGAAACGCCTTGTCCAAGACCTATCGTTACACGATTCGCAATTCGAGTGTTCCCGACCCGTTGCAGCACTCTTACCATTGGTGGATCCCTCGAGAACTCGATGTGCAAGCGATGCGTCAGGGCGCAAGCAAGTTGATTGGTACATTGGACTTCAAAGCGTTTGAGACACTCGGCTCGACGCGGAAAACGTCGGTCAGAACGGTCTACAGGCTTGACGTGCGAGCATGTGACTCGCTTGCCGGTCGCGAGATCCAAATCGAGATCCAGGCCGATGGTTTCCTGTATAACATGGTCCGAAACATTACCGGTGCCTTGGTCGAGATCGGAAAAGGCCGCTTTGGTCCAAGTTGGCTCGATGGATTGCTGATCGCCAAGGAGCGCGACTCCGAGAGTCAAACGGCACCATCCAGAGGGTTGTGTTTGATGCGGGTCGAATATCCTCAATCGCTTTTTCTCGATTCAACGCAAGAGCTTTGACAGGAAACGCTAGGAGCTACTCGAATGGTGCGAAGTGGTTTGGACGTATTGATTGCAGATCAATCGCAGATGCTCCAAGGCAAACGGATTGGATTGGTCACCCATGCAGCGGCGATCGATCGAAACCTACGAAGTTCGATCGATGCGATCGGAAAGGTTCCTCAATCGCGATTGGTCCGTCTGTTTGGTCCTGAGCATGGACTCCATGGTCAAGCGCAGGATTTGATCGGAGTTTGCGACCAGGAGGCGCAAGGGGTCCAGACCCGTGTGATGAGTTTGTATGGCAAAACGTTTGCTAGTCTAAAGCCCACGCCGGAGCAGCTTCAAGACCTGGATCTGCTGATCATCGACATGCAGGATGTCGGCAGTCGGTTCTATACGTTTCAGGCAACCATGAAGTACTGCATGGAAGTAGCCTTGCCGATGGGAATCGCAGTGATGGTTCTTGATCGCCCCAACCCCCTTGGGGGATTGCAGATCGAGGGTCCGACGATCCAGCCTGGGTATGAGAGTTTCGTGGGCGTCTATCCGATGGCGGTGCGTCACGGGTTAACGATCGGGGAGCTGGCAAGGCTTTATTTTCAAGAAATTCAGCAAGTGCATTCAGGCAGAACGATTGGAGATTTCCATGTCATCCGTTGCGAGGGATGGACACGTAGTATGTATTTCGATCAGTGCGAGTTGCCTTGGGTGCTTCCTTCTCCCAACATGCCGACGCTCGATACAGCGATTGTGTATCCTGGCCAATGTTTGCTCGAGGGTACGAATCTGAGCGAGGGGCGGGGGACCACACGCCCGTTTGAAATATGCGGTGCGCCCTGGATCGATTCGGTGCAGCTTGCCAAGTCGATGCAGGGGCTAGAACTACCGGGTGTTGTTTTTCGTCCAGTTTGGTTCCGTCCCACGTTTCACAAGCACGCGGAGGTCGACTGCGGTGGAGTTCAAATCCATGTCTTGGATCGACAGACGTATCGGCCGGTTCAAACGTCCCTGGCGCTGTTGATCGAGTTGCGCAAACAGTCGCCGGAGAGGTTCGCTTGGCGAACCGAGACGTATGAGTTCGTTTCAGAACCGATAGCGATTGATTTGCTGTTTGGGTCGAGTCGAGAACGGCTAGCGATCGAGGCCGGTGAGAGTTGGCAAGATATCGCTAGGGCTTGGTGTGCCGACCAAGAGGCTTTTGCCGCCGAGAGCCGGCAGTTTTGGCTTTACAATGAATACGGGCCTTCTGAGGTTTGATTACGACTTCGTCCAATCGCGACGTTGTCGGGAACTGGGTATCCCCATTTTTTTACGGTATTTGGTGATGGTTCGGCGAGCTACCCCGAGTCCATGCTTTTGAAGTTCTTCCATCAGTTCATCGTCGCTCCACGGCCGCGTTTTATCCTCTTTGTCGATGATCTCTTGGAGTTTGAGTCGTATGGTTTCATAAGCGACATCTTCGCCGTCGGCGGTTTGAGTACCGAAGACAAAGAAGCGTCGCAGTGGGAAGATACCGCGTGGGGTTTGGATCCATTTATCGTCGACGGCTCGCGAGATGGTCGTGACATGCACACCGACC
>JBJTAQ010000280.1:0-10538 GCA_046090945.1 Pirellula sp. | reverse complement strand
GACGATACCTCGGCCAAAGTACTGATACCAAATGCGGTTGGCCAAATTGGTATCAAAGTGCAGGTTGTCTTGCGTGAGCCACTTTGCAAAATCCTCCAGGACATTTGCCGATGGCACTGCGGGTTGATCGCAGTACAAGCCGACTGACTGCAGGCCCGATGGGCCGACACTCATGGAGCGACCAGGATGGGTGATCTGAGGCTTCTTGTCGGAGAGCGATATGATCTCATCCCCGGTGATCACATGCTTATCGAGTGCATCCTTAGGCTTGTTGTCGATTTGCTTGCGTTGGATCGTCGTGAAGTGAGCGGCCAAACCATAGTAGTCGTCTTGTTTCCAACGGTCGAAGGGGTGGTTGTGGCATTTTGCACAAGCGATCCTGACTCCGAGGAAGACTTGAGCTGCCGATTCCGCAGCGACCTCCGGGTCTCGATGCGTACGATAAAAAGACGCGGGTGGATTCTCATAGGTGCTCCCGGTGCTCGATACGAGCTCAGCGATCCACTCCTTCATCGAGCGATCCGAGGATGCCTGTTGACGCAACCACTCGTGCAGCAAATTCGCGCCGCGGGAACTCATCACCTTGTCTTCATTTCGTATCAGATCACTCCATCGCATGGCCCAAGCGTAATCGAAGCTGGGATCGGCCAGGAGTTGATCGATCCAGCGATCGTCCCTCATGGGACTCGTGTCGGCAAAGTATTGCAAGGATTCTTCGGGGGTTGGTAAGCGGCCGATGGTTGTTAGAAAGAGCCTACGAAGGAATGTCCCATCGTCGGCGCGCCCGGCGATAGAAACTTGCAGTTGATCACACTGCTGCGCGATGGTTTGATCTAATGGAGTGTTGCGGTCTTGCGAACTTGGGATTCCCGAAGTCTCCTGACGCCCAAGGAAGACCAAGCGGGCCGCTGATCTGGCACCTAGATAAGTGACTCCGATGGAGACGTCCATGGCATGCTCGGTCTGGACGATTCCGGCTTGCGAGACCTCGATTCCAGAAGGCAGGCTCGGCTCGAGCCTCGACCAGCGTGTGACGTCGCGGACCGAACCGTCAGCAAAGCGGCCTTGCACAATCAATCTCGCCGAACGGCTTCCTTGCGAGATTCGCTGGAATGCGGGCAAGACTTCGATGGATTCCAGTGCTGGAGCCTGCGACTGCTGGGCTCCCTGCTCGATCCAGTTCTTGATCGCTTTGTATTCGAAACCTTCTACGGAAAATCGCTTGCCCCCTTGGTGTGCTTGCTGCGCGGTAGCTTTGAGCAGCAACAGGCTCTTGGATGGGTCAAACAGATCAACCCTTCGCTGACCGAACTCGACGGCAAGTCGATAGTAGTCGAACTGCGGGTCATCGCCTCGAAGACTCAGCCGAAATCCTCCCTTGCCATGCAGGTTGCCATGGCAGGTCCCCAAATTGCAACCGCTGCGAGTGAGCGTAGAAATCACTTCTCGGTCGAATGACACTGGCGCGTCAACCACCACATCGACCGAGGCTTCGCCTGAGAGTTCCCGATCGGCCAAAGGGTATAGAACCGTGAGGGTCGTCGAACCGGGCTTGACCGCCGATGCCAGCCCCGTTTCCAAACTAGCAAACTCAGGCGACTCCAATCGCATGATCAATTTGGGGTCGCTTGTCACATCGATCGATGTTCCATCCGGCTGAATCGCTAAGACAGCCCATTGGGCAGGATACCTTTCGGAGACCACAAGGACCTTCGGCAGAATCCTCAATTCGACGGATCGTTCTAGTGTCGGTACTTGTGTCGGTACTTGGCCCACAGCCACCAGGTCTGCAACCCCCAAGGTCAGTATCCAGGCAAATACAAGCCGTAGCGTGGACCGCAAAAATGTGCTTCCAGGGGCAATCGGATACGGCGACACGTTCGAGTCAGGGATTTCTGTTGCAGAATTCAAGGGCGGGGAGTTGGAGGATGAGTAAGTATAGCTAAAGTTAATCGACCTCGCAGTGGAAACTTTTGAAGAAAACCAGGGGCTTTGAGCCTCAGCATCACCAAATCACAGCATTGAAGACCGACATGAGTGCAGAATCCAAAGACCGTTTTTCCGATGCTCCAGTCTCGAGGCTCATCGGCTTTCGCGTGGACCAGGCGACTGCGCAGGAAATCGATCAGGGGATGGCCACGGTAAGGCTCGACGTCGACGAGCGATTCCACAATCCGATGGGCCGAGTGCATGGCGGTATTCTCTCAGCCTTGGCCGACGCAGCGATGGGAATCGCCTTCGGAAGGACCTTACTAGCAGGCCAGGATTTCTCGACCGTGGACTTGCAAATCCAGTACATGCGACCGGTCAAGAGCAAGGAACTGACCGCGAAGGCTTGGGTCAAGCAGCGGGGATTGCGGATCGGTTTTGTCGAGTGCGAGATTTGGGATACGCGCGATCGACTCATCGCCTGTGCGACTTGCACATGTACGACAGTGTAAGGCAATAGGCTGCCGAACCACCATCCTGAGATTGACGCCGCAAGGCCAGCGGGCGGTTGGATATTCCTTCGCTGCTCCCTGGTTGGCAAGTCGGGTAACCCGGAGGATCAATCGCTCTGCCGCAGCGGTAGGAGACTACTCGGGGATAGTCCAATCGATGGGCGTGGCTGCTTTGACGCGCTGTTGCAATCGTTCAATATCCCGTAAGAGTGCTGCGCTGGTTCGGCCGCTGCTTGCCATGTCGGCCGCAGCAATTCCGCAAGCGGTCCCGGAGGACCATTCGATCGGATGGAGCCTTGTGGCCGAATTCGCTAAAAACGACTGGGCCATCGTCTTGCCGGCGACAAGCAGATTGGATAAGTCGCGGTGGGTCAACGCTCGGAACGGGATGGTGAACGGCAACGTATCATGAGCCGCTACCGCATAGGCGGGCATGCGACAGGTCGACACCGGATGAATGTCGGCGGGATAAGCACCCAAGGCGATTCGATCAGGAAAGATGGTTCCAGTTTTGGATCCCGCTGGGCCGGTCAGGTCTTCAAACCGCAACACGAAGCCATCAAGCCCGATCGAACGGCGCGTATCTCGGATGTAAGGAAGTTTCGCCAAACCATGTCCGGTCCCTAGAACTTGGCCCTCGAGCGTAATCCGCTCGGGCGCGATTCCCTCGGGAGCTTGTCTGCGAAACCACTGGTGCCACGCAAAGGCGCGATCTTCGGATCCGGCCAACGCCTCGAGATTGATCCCGCCGCGCCAGTCACTTCGCTGGGCATCGGTCTGCGCTTTGGAGAGGAACAAGTACGCATGAGGGTAGTCGTTGCCCCCATCTCCATGCGGTACCGAGTATCCCCAATTCTGCAAACAGATATCGCCGCTGGCCGGAGCCCCTTTGCCGCGCAGACGCCGATAGGTCCAGATCTTGGTCCAAGCATCCGGTTTATCGGAATATGCGCCGTAGCCCATGTCCTTGGCCTTGACCGGTCGATCCGCTTCGGTGACTGGCTCAGGATGGAGCTGTTGTGCAAAGCAAAAGACGGTCGCTTGTCCACAGGTGTCTCCCCCGGCCTCGGTTTCCAGGCTTCCATCGGCCTTCTCGACACCTTGGAGGTAGTCTTTGCCACAGAGGGCTAAAACCTCGCCCCACTCGGTTGCATCGATAAAGACGGTGGGCCGATCAGATCGGGAGACGAAACGAATCAACTTTTTGGTAAACCGATCTGAATCCCGAGGATCGTACCAATCGCTGAGATCTTCGGATGGAAGTTTGTCATAGCCTCGGGCCGCAAGCTTTTCTCGGGGTTGCCTGAAGATGCACTCAAGCGACTCGATTCGAGTTGAATCTTTGGACAGACCAACACGTTTGATGACGGTCTCGCGAAAGACGGTGAGTTTTCCGGCGACCGAACGCTCAAGAGGTTCGAGTTGGTTTACCACGAGTGCATCGGGGCAAAAGCAAAAACGGCTAACCCAGCAATCGCCTCGCTCTTGGATTGACTGCAGTAAGGACAAGAAGCGAGGTGTCATATTGACTGGAAGCCTAGCCACTTTGGAGACCGAGTAAGGGGGCTTTCCATCGGGTTGTTTGATCGAGTGCCAAGCCTCATCGATGGCTGGCACGCCGCTGGAGGTCAGTTGCCCGCCGACCCAATCGGTCGGCTCGATCAACGCCGTTTTAGCACCGGACTCTGCTGCCGAAAGAGCCGCAGCGAAAGCTGCGGTACTGCCTCCGGCAATGACTACGTCGAACTGATCTTGGACGAGTACCTGAGGGGATGCCATGCTCCGCTGTGGGATCGCGCAGCAAGCGGCTACGACAAAGACACCAATGGCGTGCCAAGCAAAGCGTGGGAATCGAGGAATTCGCAAGACAAGACTCCTTGGGAGAGGTCAATTATTCAATATCACCGACAATCTCGGAGCCTTGCGATGTCGCGTAGGCTCGCCAGGTTGCAAGATCGATATTGTTGCTGATGTACCTGACGCTGCCGTCGCAAAGAGCTGCGTTGACGCCACCTGAATGTCGGCTGCGCGCGGAAGCTTGGTGCTCTGCGGCTTGAATACACGGCATTCCTCGCTGAGGTAGATTGTTGCAATAACTTGCAAATTGAAATTGGTCAGGGCTCGGGCTGTTGGGCTGATTGAATGCGTGAAAGACCGCCCCTGGTCCCCACCATGTAAAACCACGGAGGTCGTTGTCGATGCCGCGAATGAGTTCCGAAACCATGAGCGTGTTCGAAAGACCATCGGTGATGCTATTGAACTTGATCACCGTGCCATTGACGTTATTGAAAGTGTTTTTGCCGTTGCGGATGAATGGAGCGCCGCCAAAGACCACGCCACTCAGAGGCGTGCCACGCGGGGTCTGACCTTGCATTCGATTGGTGTTGCCAGCGTTTACGACATAATTGTGCTTGGTGATGTTCGAAAAGTTAGGTGCAAAGTTCGTTGGGTCGCCGTCGCTAGGGCACAATAGCGTCGGAATGATCGTGGTTGTCACAGGTCGATTGTTCACGTGCGAGTAGTTAGTCACCAACGTGCCCGGGCCTCGACCCGTTTTGTAACCCTGGTACTGTCGGAACAAATTGTCTTGTTCGATAAACGGCAGAATACCGACTTGCCAAGTTCCCCAATCTCCACCGGCGTTGTAGTCGCTGGCTGGCAAACCGCCTTGGGTGTCATGATGGTTCTGCATCGCCAGTCCAAGCTGCTTGAGATTGTTGCTGCAGGACATGCGTCGTGCCGCTTCCCGGGCCGCTTGAACCGCCGGTAGCAACAGCCCGACCAAAATGCCGATGATGGCGATAACCACCAGCAACTCAACAAGCGTAAAACCCTTTCGGGGCTTCGAGGAAATCATAGGTAGTACTCCACTAAACGGAAGATAAGAACAGAAATCAGAAAATAACAATACAAAAAACGACTGCGATTTGAATGCTTATTTGAAGTCCAGGTCGACCTCGTTAGGCTTGTCATCGGCCACCTTGGAAATCGTTACGGTCGTGACCGGTTCATTGAGGTATTTCTCTGGGAGAATATTCTGTGGAGGGGTCCCTTCTTCACCCGGGAAGGCGCCGGCCGGACCTGCATCCATTTTGTCGAACGCCTGAACAAAGACCTTGTATTTACCCGGCCCGACACCCGCTGCACGCTCGATGGTGAACTTGCCATCGCGGATCGATGCGGAAGTCCCTGTAGGCTCTTTGTCGGCCGGTTCAAAACGAACAACCCCAAACTGAATGGGCTTGCCACCGAACTTTGCGTTCCCTTGGATCGGCTGCCGGGCGAAGGGATCTCCGCCGTTGCAACCGCTAATGCCTAGCAAACCTGCAAGCCAACATACTGATAGGAAAAATGCAAACGACCGGCCTGTTCGGATCTGGTTCATGAGGACTTCTTGCGACTGTTAAATCGGTATGAAAACAAAACTGAAAGATCCCTTTGGATACACAGAGTCTATCGACTCGTCAACTGTCATTAGGAAATCTTACGCTAATTCCCTCAGGGACAACGAGTGTGGCTCTAGCCCCGAATTCAGTAATCCTTGCCCCGCAAGCTTTCGGTGACGGAATTCAGCCAGTTCTCGATTTCGGCCTGCATTTTCTCGGTTCGCGTCGGCTCGGAGTCGACCAAGTCGTGTTCTTCTTTCGGATCCTCGGCAAAGTTGGGGGTTCGTCCGGTTAACACGCTGGCTCTAGTCGGAGAACAAACCGGTGCTGCGGCGTAGAAATGATTGAGTCGCAAGCCTGACTCTGCCATCTGATCGAACACCGGGGTCTTGAGCGTTGGATGGCCGCTGTAAGCCATATCTCCCCAACCTTGATCGTCGGCCATGCAAGGGACGATATGAGGTTATCGATGATCTTGGACTTGTTCTACATGTTTTTGGATCCAGAAGTTTCGGAACTGGACTTGGTTGTGATGACCTTGGAGTTTGATCGGCATCGGTTCGGGCCCCTCTTTCTTCCCAGCTCCGGTATGCCTGGGTATTACGAAATCATCATGGATCAATCGCTGATTTTGATAGACGGTAATCCTCGCATTTTCCTTCTTCTTGCCATTCTCAAAGCGTGCAGCGCGAAAGGCGATGTCAAAGGATTGCCACTGTCCTGCTGGTAGACAGGCCATTTGATCTGGCTTTTTCATGCCATACAAACAACCGCAATCGGTCTTGGTCCAGTTCTCAAACGGGATATCAAAAGAGTTCAGGATTTGGAGCTCGTAGCGCAGTTGCAGGTAGAGGCCTGAATTTCCGTTGCGCTCGCGTTCAACATCTCCTGCATCATTGACGTTGAATTCCAGATGCATGACGAAGTCCTGGTAGCTTTCGGGAGTGACCACACTATCCCATTTAGGAGACGCGGTCAGGACCCCTTGAGAAAACTTCCATTGCGAAGCGATCTTGGAATTCTCTGGAATCATCCGCGAGCCGTCTGGGCCTATCAACTGCTCGGCATTTGCGGGTTTCTTGAAATCAATCCAAGCACGAGTCGACGCGGGTAATTGAATCGGTAGCGTCTGGCGCTGCGGATCGTCCTGAGCAGAACTCTGAGACCAACCCCCAACGGTAAACGACAGCGCTGTCATCCAAGTAAGGATCGAAAGCAGCGGATAAAACGGGAGCAGTATTCGTGGAATCATCTCTGTATTCTAATCGATTCCAATCGACCAAGATACTTTTGGGGCATTCAGGGATCTGTCCCCAGAAAGATTCCTCAAGAACGTGATTTGGAGCGTTCATTCATCCTGTGCGCGCGCCCTGGGGAATGCTCCAGTCGTCGTCAGGAGGCGACCGAACAATTCGTCCAAACATTATGGTCTTTATTTGATTTACAATGGTGGCAGCTAAGTTGCGTTTTGCACCTTCCTTTTTGGTCCTTGGGGTTTTTTTCCGATGATCCTGACCCACCTTCGAACACAGCTCGGTAGCATCACTCTTGCAGCCTGCATCGGCGCTCTGGGCATTGCGCAAGAGACCAAGCAACAGGAGACGGGCCAAACGATCGCCAGCGCGAGCTCTTCAGCCCAGTGGGCCAAGCGAGACTTTTGGCAAACGACCGACGGCCAAGTCGTATCCGATGGGTGGGAGTTTACCGACACGACCGTACGGCTAGCTCAACCCGGCAAGGGTGGCAATATCGTTACCCAACCCCTTCCATCCAATTTCGAACTCTCATGGAAGTGGCGGATCGAACCTGGGGTCAACGGCGGACTTAAGTATCGGGTGCGGAAATTTGGTCAGGAACTTTTTGAGAACAGTTACTTGGGCCTCGAATACCAGATCCTCGATAATCCGTCCGGCAGTAGCGAGAATACTTCGACGGCATCCATCTACGATTTGGTCGGACCCAAAGCCCAGAAAACGCTTCATCCTCCGGGGCAGTGGAACGCATCGAAGATCATCGCGCTAGGCGATCGCATCGAACATTATCTCAATGGTGAACTGGTCACCAGTGCCGTCACGGTTGGCCCAAGGTGGGAGACGCTTATCGCATTTAGCAAATTTTATGGTTCGCAAGAATTCGGTCGTGCCGGCCAACAGGACCGATTCATGCTGACGGATCATGGCGGCGTTACCGACTACAAAGATTTCGAATTCAAGCCACTGCAACCCCCGGTTTTTTCAGAGCCCATCAACCAAGGTCCCTTTTTAGGGAATGCGACCCGCAACAGCTGGGCCGATCAAACCAGTGTGGTGCTTTGGACTCGTACGACGAGTCTGCCTCAGATGCGTATCGATGGCAAAGCGTTCAACGAGATTTCATCAAAAGATGCCGCCGCACTGGCCAAGCTGAAGGATGCCGACAAGCTCGAACAATCGCAACTCCCCGATCAAGCCAAACTCGAAGAAATGGTCGGTGCGTGTCCGGGCAAGGCTGGTCGAGTGCGCCTGTCGTTTTTCCCATTCGAGCAACGCAAGGACATTCGATCGCTCGATTGGATCACCACGAAATCAGATAATGATTTCACCGCCCAGTGGAGACTCGAAGGCCTGATGCCTGGTACGACTTACATCACGGTGATCGAAGCTCAGAGTCTCGATGGAACCCCTTCGGCTGCGATTCGTGGTTCGTTCAAGACCGCTCCGGCAGCAAGCGAATCTCGCCCAGTCAAGTTTTGCATCACGACCTGCCACGATTTTATCCGACGCGACGACGGTCCGAATGGTCACAAAATCTATCCTTCGATGAAACAGATCCAACCCGATTTCGTCGTTCATGCTGGCGACATCGAGTACTACGACAAGCCCGCTCCTTGGGCATTGACCAAATCGCTGATGCGATTCAAGTGGAATAGGATTTTCTCACTTCCGAGCAATCGGGATTTCTACAACCACACAACCTCGTACTTCATCAAGGATGATCATGATACGCTATCGAACGATTGCTGGCCGGGTAAAACCTATGGAGCCGTAACGTTTGCCGAAGGTGTCAAACTCTTCAATGAGGAGCAGTTTCCCAGTAAAGCCCAGCGTTATCAGACTGTTGCCTGGGGCAAGGATCTGCAACTGTGGATCCTCGAAGGACGCGATTATCGCAGCCCCAACAACATGCCCGACGGACCAGAGAAAACCATCTTGGGGGCCGAGCAGAAAGCTTGGCTATTGAAAACGCTTCAGGAATCCCAAGCAACCTACAAGCTCATCTGCAGCCCTACGCCTATCGTCGGCCCAGACCGCGATAACAAAAAAGACAATCATGCAAATGATGTCTTTGCTCACGAAGGAAATCAGATCCGGGATTTCTTGTCCAAGATACCCGGAGCGATCGTCTTTTGTGGTGACCGTCATTGGCAGTATGCATCGGTTGACCCAAGCACATCGCTGTGGGAGTTCGGTTGTGGGCCGGGTAGCGAGAATCACGAACTAGGCTGGAATGCCGAGGATTCTCGGCCCAGCCACCGCTTTCTTCGCGTTCAAGGGGGATTCCTTTCCGGTGAACTGACTTACCAGAACAACAACCCAACGCCGCAACTGAAGATTCAGCATCACCAAGTCGACGGCAAACCTGTCAGCGAGTTCGTTTTCCCACAATCCTTCAAGAAAACGGATGGTTCAAAATAGATCTTTTTGCCACCAATCTTTTTGCCCACCAATCTTTTGACTACAAATCTTTTTGCCTGCCCATCTTTTTGCCTACAAACATTCCTAAGGTTCAGGATTCTTATTGGAATCTTCAGGAACATCAGGGATCTTGTCGTGTCCGTGATCTTTTGTATTTGGACCGACTGGATCAGCCCCGGAGACAATCAGCTTGACCTTGTTCTTGCCATCTGCCAGCACATTCATCGTTAAGCCGCTGGTGTGATAGGCAGCATGCTTGCGATGTACCACGCCCATGGTGCTGGGTCGGTAGTTGGGAATGTCCTCGACCGGGACAACCTGAATAACGACGACTTTGTGATCACCTGCGATCGCTCCGTCATTTTCGCGATAGGTTGTCAGAGTGAACGTACCGTCCTTATTAATGGCACCTCTTGCCTGCACCGTCTTGCCGACCGCCTTGGTCTCGACGATCCCGACTTTCACGGGCGATCCGTCTTGGAAAACCACTTGGCCTTCGATCGGATAGGTCTTGAGATTGCCAGAGTTGCAGCCGCTTAGCACCAATGCAAACAGTCCTAAAAAGCGAGCCCTTGAGCAGCACGTGGACTTGGGGTGATTGCAAGGATCGGTACGGCGCATCTTCTTGGTCGTTATTCAATTTCCGAGATGGCTTGGCCGTCGTTGCGATTGCACAGACGACCGAGCGTATCGGTATCAATGCTCGCACTAATGGCTCTCACGCTACCGTCGGCCAACACGAATTGACACGACCCAACGTGCCAACTGCCCCAAGTCACCAAATCGTTGCCCAATGCCCGTGGGTCTTTGGAGATTGGGACCCCTGGGCCACCGATGCGTGCAAAGTTGTATAGGTTATCGCCGTTGAAGATAAACGCATCTTCAGGGGATTGCTTTAGCTTGCCCATCGGAACGTGCATTTCCCCGACCAAGAAGGTGTTGCTCAATCCGTCGTAGACATTTTTAGCCGAGATACGATCTTCCCAACCGACCGGTTTTCCACTCGCACAATTCGGTCGGCTCGAAATGATGATCCC
>JBJTAQ010000279.1:0-2804 GCA_046090945.1 Pirellula sp. | reverse complement strand
CCATCGAGGCTGCGATTCCTAAAATACCTGGTGGGGAATATCTCCAAGTCCAGAGCGATCCTCAGGCTGCACAGCGCAATTTCGAAAAACTGAGTCTTTGGATTTTCGACGCGCCGGATCCTCGATTTGCCCGGGTAATGGCGAATCGACTGTGGGCTGCGATGATGGGCCGTGGTCTGATCGATCCGGTGGATGACCTAAGGGGTACCAATCCCGCATCCCATCCGGAACTGCTTGCTGGCTTGGTCCAAGCATTGATCGAATCCGATTATCAACCTGCGGCGGTTCTCAGAGCGATTGCCTTGAGCGATGCCTATGCACGTCGGTTACCCGACTTGGAAAGTGCCCGGGTAGATCCCAGTTTCTTTGCAGTGCATCTGCCAAAGCCGCTTGCTCCTGAAGTTCTTCACGACGCCGTCGAAGATGCTTTAGGGCTACCGAGGGAGGTTCGTGCGATTCACTGGCTAGATCCGACGAAGCCCAGCGAGTCATTGGATATTCTCGGACGCTGCGCTCGTCCGTTGGCTTGCGAGCCCTTGAGCAATACAGGATCGCTGCTGTCGAGTATTCCACAGCAGTTGCATTGGATAAACGGGCCCTTGGTCAATCAATCGATCGAGTCACCGGATTCGTTTCTACAGCAGGAACTCGCCCGAGGAACTCCCGATACGCAACTCCTGGAATTGGGATGTTTGAGGATTCAAACTCGGGTCGCTCGAGCCGAAGAGATTCAAGCCTGGACGGAGCAAATCCCAAAGGATCCTCTCGAGCGGCGAGCTTGGTTCGAGGACTGGGCCTGGAGCATGCTCAGCAGCCGTGCTTTTCTGAGTAATTGACAACCTAAAAACCCGTTGAGGCCAAGATGCAAACAAGCAACCAGCGAAGCTCGCGACGGAGTTTTCTGCGAGTCGGTTCCCTGGCCCCCTGGGCTTGGTCCGCTTCGCTCGTGACTGCTGTAGGTCTAGACGCGAGGTTGCATGCTGCAAGTGCACGATCGGCCAGCCATCTGCGAGCCTTCGGATCGGCTAAATCGTGTATCTTGCTATGGCTCGATGGAGGACCAAGCCATTTAGAGACATTTGATCCCAAAAAGGACGTGCCCAGAGAGATCCAAGGTCCATTGGGCACGGTTGCAACAAGCATTGCGGGTGTTCACTTTTCATCGGAATTGCATCGCTGCGCCAAACTTGCCAATCGCATGACGATCGTTCGTTCGATGACCAGTCCCCTTGGCGAACATGGCTTAGCGAATCAATATGCGCTGACGGGATACCTCCCAAGTCCTAGCTTGCAGTATCCAAGTCTCGGGGCGATCGCCGCACACGAGCGTCGGGAGGGTTGGAAAAGTCCCTTGCCGCGACACATAGGAATTCCAGAACAACGCACCGGTTTAGGAGCAGGGTTTCTCGGTTCGAGCGATGAGCCGTTTTGGCTCAACTCCGATCCGGCTAGCCCTAAATTTCAGGTTCGGGATTTGGACATCTATCCAACGCTTGATCCCAATCGATTGCAACGAAGGCGACAGATGCTCGAGCAAATCCAAGCGGGAGTTTCCGAGCCCCCGTTTCGCGAAGCCTTCGAGTTGATTGCTTCGCAGGAGGCTCGGCAGGCGTTCGAATTGCATCGAGAGTCTGAGAAAACCAAAGAACGTTATGGTTTGCGATCCTTTGGGCAAAGTTGCCTGCTCGCTCGCCGATTGGTGGAACAGCAGGTCCCGTTCGTCACGGTTGTTCAGCCGGGCTGGGATACTCACGAAAACATGATTGTGCCTCTGCGCGATGGTTATACAGGTGCCAAAGTAGGTGTTGGATTGATACCTACATTTGACCAAGCGGTCAGTGCGTTGATCGAGGACTTGAGCGACCGAGGTTTGCTCGATCAAACTCTGGTGATTGCGATGGGAGAATTCGGGCGAACCCCAAAGTTGAATACGCGCGGGGGGCGTGATCATTGGCCAAGAGTCTACAGTGTGATGCTCTGCGGTGGAGGATTCCCACAGGGGATTGTCCTGGGTAGCAGCGACCGTATTGGAGAGAGTCCCAAAGATAACCCGATCACCCCATCGGATCTGATTCGAACGCTGCTGATCCGACTCGGTGTCGAACCCGACAGGATGCTGGTAACACCTGATGGACGTCCGATCCCAATCAACCAGCATGGTAAAGCAATCGATGCGCTGCTCTAAATCCATCCGAAGGATTGTCGGTTGCTTGGTCTTGCAAGCATGCCTGCTGACCCGGTGTATTTTTGCGCAGCCCGCAGAATCGCCACAGTTTGAGCGCGTCACTGCAGGCGTCTTGGACACCGACCGCAATCAGATCATTCTAGCGACCGAGAACAGACTGCTGCTGGAGAGTGTCCGAGATCTACTGGTAAAGGATTCGAAATCCGGTGCCTATCAAACTCGATCGGTCGAGATAGCGTTCAGCCAGATCACAGGATTGGAGTTTTCGCCCGATCGAAAGTCTCTGTTGATCGCTGGGGGGGATCCAGGCCAAAACGGGTGTGTGGAGTGTTTGGACTGGCCATCTGCTAACCGCCGGATTCGGGTCGAAACTTACAAGGATGGTTTGCCGATAACGGATGTTGCAACCGATGTTCATTGGTTTCCAAGCGGCTCTCGGTGGATTGAAGCCCATTGGTCCGGAGATGTTTTGATCCGAGCGCTAGACGGGTCACAGGTTAGCCGATTTACAGGGCATTCAGGGATCGTCCTATCAGCGATCCCTTGGGATGAAGATATTGCGATTTCCTGTGGCATCGATCAAACGATCAAGATCTGGAAGGTTGCAGATGGAGAGCAG
>JBJTAQ010000278.1:0-2193 GCA_046090945.1 Pirellula sp. | reverse complement strand
TTCTAATGACAGCCCCACCCTCACCCCCCAGCCCCCTCTCCCGCAAGCGGGCGAGGGGGAGCAAGAAGTTTGGGCGCTCAACCCTGCTTCTTAAATCACTACTTCCAAATTCGCTACTTCCAGGATCACTGTCGGGCAGGCGGGCGAGGGGGGGCAAGGAGTTTGGGTTTTCGGTGATGGAATTGATGATCGCCTTGGGGTTGCTATCGGTGTTGATGCTGTTGGGTTGGGGTATGATGGATTCGCTTCAGAGGTCGCAGGAGCTCTTCGTACCAATCGCGTCAACGCAATCAGCGGCTTCGGACCCGCGACACCCTGCCGGCCATCGATCATCCCCTCGGTCTCATACAACTCGACCTTCACCGATACCAATTCGCTTGGCTCGGGTAGTCCGGGAACTGCCTGTGTAACCTGACCCGGTCCCCGATCCGCATTCAAAGCATCCATAGCCGGCTGTGTCGCAACCGCTGCGCCCAGCTCCGTCGCATCGCCAAGTGGAAATAGCTCGACCGTTACCCGATAACTGCGTGGCTTAGTCCCAGAAGCAATCCCTGTATAACTTTCGATCGACTCGCCCCCAGCGATCCTCAGCAACGTCTCATCGAGAATCGACTGGGCCTGGACCAATGCCCCCATTCGCAGCTCGGCCTTGCTCCCAAACCTTGTCCCTAAAGAGATCAGGGACATTAGGACCATCGCGCTTCCCGCTAAGACCGCCGTCGCAATCATCACCTCAAGCAAGGAGAATCCGCGCCGCGACGATCTCGGCATCATCGGACGATCTCCAACTCTCCTGTTGCCGACGTAAAAGTCACCGTCAACGTTTGTCCAGCACGCTTGTCCAACAGCGTGATTTCCGCATCCCGGCCACGCCCCTGAGAGGTCATCGGTAAACACCATTTCTCATGAGCACCGATATTCGCCAAATCGGAATCGGTGCTGGTTGCCGATGCATAACTGCTATTGCCGACGCCCGTTCCATCGGTCTCACCAGATCCAGCACTTGCCGAACGAGGAGTCTCCGAGCTGTCAGTCAACTCCTCCTCGCTGGTCTCTTCGTCCATCCATTGGACCGAGGCGACCACAATGTTCTCGGGCAACTTCCATACCCGCGTCGCTACGCTCTGCGATGGCTGGCCCGAGTCTCCCTCGCTATAACCCGACGGTTGCAAGCCACGAGGAGCGAGCGTCGGCTTGGCAGGGGTGCTGGTCGTCGGACGCACTTGAGTACTGGTCGGATCGGTCTCCCCGTCGGTTTCGTCCAACTCACCATTGATCAGCGATTGGATCCCGCCAGATCTCAGCTGGCTGTCACCCTCGGTGATCTGCAAAAATACTGGTTCGCCACTCATCATCGCTTGGTAGCGTCCATCCTCGATCGCTTCTCGCAACTTTTGAGTCGCTTCGCTCAGTTCCGCCTTCCGCATCGGGCGGGCTATGCTCGGCCAAGCGATCGCGAGAATCCCCGCGATCAGTACGACGACAATCATCAACTCCAACAGCGAAAATCCTCGCCGCTGTCGCGTTGCTTGTCTTCCAGAGTGATTGCCTGTTTTCATAATCGTTGCCATCGGGTGAGTGTATCGCCTGGGATCCTGCAACTCGTCGTTTACTTCTTGCTATCGGCTTCGTCCGATGCCGCCTGATTGCTGATGTCATCCGAAGTTCCTGGCTGACGGTCTGGTCCCAGCGAAAAGATTCGCGGGAAACTGTCGGAGGATTTCGAATCCGACGAATCACTCGCCTCGAACTCGTACTGAAAGTCGCTTCCCCAAGGGTCCTTCGGCAGTTTACCACCCTCGATATAAGGCCCATCCCAGTTTTTGGCCAAGCCTTCATCTTCGGGTGCCGAAATCAACGCATTGAGACCCTCTTCGGTCAACGGGAAAGATTTCATGTCCACCGCGTACATTTTAAGGGCCGAGGCAAGGTTTCCGATCTGCGCCTGGGTTGTTCGAATGTCGGCCTTCTTCTGAGTCCCCAATAGTCTCGGTCCCACAATCGCAATGAGCCCCACCAGAATGATCAATACGATCATCAATTCCAGCAGCGTCAGACCTCGTCGTGTACCTCTCTTGGTGCTTGATTTCATCTTCAATTCCTTTCGATCTAACTTGGTATGGTTCATTGTGTGTGGGGATTTTGATTTCGGGTTTGGGGTTCTATCAGTCTGACTCAGACTATCCAATCGAT
>JBJTAQ010000277.1:0-5310 GCA_046090945.1 Pirellula sp. | reverse complement strand
TTCATTCGCCAACCGCAACTGCAATGCCGCGACTATTCGCTGGCAGGACCTTACAAAGACCTCAAAAACTACCGTCCTGGTGAGTGGAACGAACTGGTGGTAACTGTCAAAGACAATGTTGCAGTGTGCACTTGCAATGGCGAAGTCATCGAGGGGGCTTTTCAGCTACCTGCAACCGGTCCTATTGGGCTCGAAGGGGACCACGGACAGATGGAATACCGTCGGATTCGGATTCAAGTCAGCAAATAGACACAAGACGGAGTCTTGGGGCTAGGATCGTTCGAGAAGAATTGCTTCGGCGTGCAATCCGGGTCCGAATCCGAGCACGAGCCAAAGTCCTTTTCTCTCTGTTTGTGCCCTCGCTTGCTCATCGCTCAATATCTCCTCCATGATGAACACGATGGTAGGTGAGGACATGTTACCGAAATTGGCGAGAGTTTTTCTCGACGCGGAAAGGCGATCCGGTTCAAACCCCATCGCTTGAGCTACCGAATCCAGGATCCGCGGCCCCCCAGGATGCACAACCCATTGGTCGACATTTTCGGCAGCAACACCGATATTTCGAAACCAATCCTCCAAAGCCGCTTTCAAATGCTCTTCGATACGCTGCGGAACCTGATTCGAAAGGGTCATCTGAAATCCGTGGTCTCCGATTTTCCAGGTCATCAAGTCTGACGAGTCGGGTAGTTTGTAGGACAGAGACGAAACGATTCGCCATACCGGTGTATTAGCACTTAGCGAATCACGACCAAATCTTGAGACGATAGTGGCGGCAGCCCCATCGGAAAACAGCGAATTAGCAACGATCTGCTCGGGGTCTTCGGTGTATTGCTGGTGGATACTGCAGAGTTCAACCGCGCCGACCAGAACGACTGCATCTGGATTGGATTCAGCGATGCTTTGCGCCATTCGGATTCCATTGACCATCGCATGACAACCCATGAAACCGATGTGTGTACGCTGCGTGGTGGGCGCCAGTCCCAGGGATTCGAAAAGTGCGTGATCCAATCCAGGCGCAACGAACCCCGTGCACGATACTGTAATCAGGTGGGTGATCTGGATCGCTTGCAAACTGCATTTTGCCAACGCATCTGTGCAGACTTTTGCGAGCAAGGGTCCTGCATGATTCGCGTAGACCTCCATGCGCTCGGCGGTGGTAGGTCCCAAAGGAGCCGCCTCACAAGGTGGTTTGTAAAACGATTGACGGGAATCCGGATCGGACTCGTTCTCCGGACCCAGTAGAACGCTTGATCGTCGTGAAACACCCGACTTCTGATAAAGCTTCGGCAGGACTTTATTCCAACGTGTGGTGAGCCCCAGACGTTGGACTACCCCGGCCGCGACGTCTTGGTCGATCACTCCGTCTGGGATTCTGGTGGCGATCCCAAGGATCGCTGCTGAATTTTGGGGATCGATTTTCACTGAACAGCCTCTTTCAAAATACGTTTTCTAAGGGGTGGCAACCAGTCGAATGCCTTGAGAACCCATTGCGAACGAACCGGGTGCCTGGCTTGTTTGGCAACCCACCGACACATGCGTTGCCGAAATTGCCGGTGGGCTGCTACGTAGGATTCCCATTCTTGTTGGACTTGCGCCCTTTGTTCGAACTTATTGCTGATACGGAGCAGTAGCGGGGTGACTTTTTCGGCATTATCCAATGCCCAGGACATGCCCTCACCGGTGAATGGCTCGACGTAGCCCAGCGAATCGCCAACGAGAAAAACACCCGGCATGGCGACCCTAGTTGATTGTCTGGTTAAAAGGGGTGTGGCAAGCCATTGGCAGGTTCCCAAAAAGTTTCCTGATGCGATGCCGCTATCGGAGAGTATGGACTTGATCACCCCAGGGATCCCCTGACTGGCATTCAGAGCACCCGGATCGATAGCCGCCGCAATATCCACTTGTTCTCCATCGGTCAAGCAAATACCCGCATACCCGGAACTCGAAGCGAGCATCGAGAGACGGTTTGGATGACGCTTGAGCGACTCCCCTAATTCAGGAACTTGCTCGACGAGTTCCTGCAGGTCGATCATCGACTGAACGCCGATCCTGGAATGCTTGTCGATGCTCGAAGGCCACGGGTGGGAAGGTCTCAAGGCCGAGCGGGAAAGGCCGGCTGATACGACGACCGAAGCGGCTCGAGCCATTTCAAAGTCCTTCGAGTTTGTTGGCCGCAACTGCACCTCGATCCAACGCCTTTGATGCAAATCGGCATTTTTGTTAGAGTCCTCCGTGAGGCAGAGCGTTGCTGTTGTATTGGAAAGAAATTGAACTTGGCCGTCGATGGCCCTCTGAACCATCAACGTATCGAGCGTGGATCGTCGAATGCTGATCAATTCAGGGATTCCCCACGTGTAACCTGATTGGAGGACTTGGACGTGGAGTTCGCGAAGCGGAACTCCACCGATGGAACGAACTGCGGCGGCAAGTCCGAGTCGTTCGAGTGAGGCTTGGGCTCTTTGGTTCAAGCATCCGCCACAGACTTTTTCGCGCGGAAATTGCTTGGCCTCGACGAGTAAAACTCGCAAGCCTGACTGAGCGGCCAAGATCGCTGTGGCAGCACCAGCAACTCCAGCTCCAATAATGATCGCATCCCAAGGATCTTCGATGGCGTTTTGAAGGCTTAGCGTGGATGAGACGATCATCAGGCGCCCAAGGGTCTTTCCCAGTAAAGCGAGTATCGCTCTGGCCAGTGCTTGGCGATCTTGATCTCGTGCAAACCGGCTTGATGGGCAAGCGAAGTGATTTCCTCGATCGTAAAGGCGGCTCGCACCGACTGCGGTCCATCGAAATGAACCACAGCGGACCGGGATAATACGAAACATCCGAGTTTGGCCAGCAGCCAACCGAGTCGTGTGCGATGAAGATCGTCTGCTAAAACCGCAACGTCGGCTAATTTCGCGCTATGATTTAACAAGCGTACGACCGAAGTTTCGTCGAAATGATGCATGAATAGCGAGTTGATCACGATATCCGACCTGGGCATTTGGGCAGATAAGTTCATGGCATCGACAATTTCGAATCGGACTTGATCGGCTGAGAGACGCTTGGTCTTTGCCAACCCCCTAGCCTTGTCGATGGCAAAGGGACTGATGTCCCATCCGACTGCAGTGATCGAAAGGTGTTTGGCAAGCTTTTGTTGCAGAGCGATCAGATTTTCACCGTTGGCGCAACCTATGTCCAAGATGCTCCAATGCGACTTTGGTCGCGTGCCTGCGATGTTGAGAATGGCCGAAGCAAGGTAATCCACGGTGCCTGAAAAACGGTTGATGCGACGAAGCCCCTTGAGGGCAAGTTCGTGGTCCGCTTCTGGCAGCTTAGGGTCGTCCATGAGCTCTGGGACTAAATGTCTGCGAGTCAGGTCGGGGATGAAAAACATAGGTGCAGCGAGTGCTTGCCGTTCTAGAACCGTGGACGATTTGGGCGACGTCAGAATAACAAACTATTTGGGATGGCATAAGCCCAAGCCTTTGCTATCGGAGAGCCCAACTGGTGACATTTCGTTTAAAAACATCCCTTGGTGTTTAAATTGGTTTTTCGGCTAAATGCTCGAATCGCGATGGAACTAGGCGAGTTTAGACAAGTATACTAGCGGCGGTTCGGGTGAGGTTTTGCAGTGCGGATTTGCGTGTCGAAATCGCTGAGGATTATTTCAGTTTAGGGGTCGAACGGATGCGACAAGGTCATCGACAAACCAAGATAGAGAATCGCCCTTCCTTTTGGGTGACTGCATGGCTTGCGTTGCTATTATTTTCGGGGCAATTCAGTGTGATTGTCAGTGTTGCTCTTGGTCAGGACTCTCCTGGCGGTGGGGTAGCGATTGCGGGATCCAAATCGGGACAAGCCGCGACGTACCAACCGGGTGATTTGAACCTCGAGTTTAGCAGGGTTTACATCTTTGTCGACAAAACCAACAACTTGGGACACAGCCATGGGGTCGAGGGTAAGCTCAAAGGGGGCAAGGTACTTTTGGATTCGCAAGACCCATCCTCATTGGTTTTCGATATGAAGTCGTTTGTGGCAGATACCGAGACAGCCAGAAGGGTCTTTGGCATCGACGCTTCGATCGATGCCGCAACGGTCAAGAAAGTCAACCAAAACATGCTCGGCAAGGAGATTTTGGACGTACAGCAATTTCCCGAGGCGAGTTTTTCCAAGGCGACATTGAAGAAGACCGGCAGGCAAAGTGCTCGTGGCTTGCCCGAGTACCAATTCGAGGGTGACTTTACCTTGCATGGTGTTACCCGTCACGTCACGATTCCATGCGATTTGGATGTCAAGGATGGATGGAACCACATTCGAGGCAAATTCACGGTCCGGCAAACGGACTTTGGGATCAAGCCTTATACGAAAGCATTTGGAGCGGTGGGGATCAAGGACGAGTTGGTGATTCAGGGTGATCTATGGGTGGTGCCTAGCAAATGATTGAGTTTCCGGATGTTGCCAAGGGGGTGATACGCAATCACTACGATTTCATCACTCCATTCTATCGATTGTTTTGGGGGCCCCACATTCATCATGGGTATTGGGAGTCGAACGAAAGCTCAGAGCAAGCACAGGTTCAGTTGACCGAACGGTTAGCTAAAGTAGCCAAAATCGAGGCATCGAGCACCGTTTACGACATCGGCTGTGGGATGGGGGGATCCAGCGTTTGGCTGGCTCGGAATCTTGGGTGCAACGTCACCGGTGTTACCCTTAGTCCGGTCCAGCGATTTTATGCAAGCAATGCAGCGATGTTTCGAGGGGTCAAGCCGCGTCCGCGATTTGTGAGAGCCGATGCCGAGGCGATTGAGTTTGAACCAGGGTCTGCCGAGACGGTCTGGAGCATCGAATGCACGGAGCATTTCTTTGACAAGCCCGCCTTCTTTCGCAAAGCCGCAACTTGGATCAAACCCAATGGAAGATTCGCGTTGTGTGCTTGGTTGGCTGGTGAATCTCCGTTGACCCAGGAACAGACCGATTTAACGCGCAGGGTTTGTCGAGGGATGTTCTGTCCCTCGCTTGGCACAGCATCGGATTACTGCGATTGGTTTGAGCAAGCGGGTCTAGAAGTGACCTATCAATCGATTTGGACCAAGCAGGTTCAGCGGACGTGGGAGATATGTTTGCAGCGAGTCGAGCGGACTCGCATCAGGCATTTGGCCAAGCTCTTCGGTGCGAATCATGTCATGTTTCTAGACCATTTCCAGGCGATCCTCGACGCTTACAGGACTGGTGCGATGGAATACGGTTGTTTTGTTGCACAGAAGGGTGGCAAATGAGTCAAGCCAATCTTTATCAACAAGCCGTTCCGAAATCAGCTTCGCTCAG
>JBJTAQ010000276.1:0-3425 GCA_046090945.1 Pirellula sp. | reverse complement strand
GTCAGTTGGATCGAGCGATCGAGGAATTGGAAATAATCCGAGAGAGTAACAGCAACAACCCGTTCGTGGAGAACCTGATGCGTCAAGTAACCCAGCGCATCAAAGAGCAGCGGGAATCGGATGAATCAATGAAGGAAGCAGTTCGATGAAGGCAGTGATCCTTGCAGGTGGTTTGGGAACTAGGCTTTCCGAGGAGACACATCTCAAACCCAAACCGATGGTCGAAATCGGCGGCAGACCGATACTGTGGCACATTATGAAGATCTACTCAGCGCATGGAATCCGCGATTTCATCGTTTGTGCTGGCTACAAGGGTTACATGATCAAGGAGTACTTTTCGAACTATTTTCTTCATATGTCGGACGTTACATTTGATATGGCCACCAACACGGTCGAAGTCCATCACAAAAAGGCGGAGCCTTGGCGAGTGACGGTCGTTGATACCGGGGATACTACGATGACTGGAGGCCGAATCAAACGAGTCGCCTCATTCCTGGGTAGCGAAACGTTTTGCATGACTTATGGTGACGGTGTTGCGGATGTGGACATCCAAGATTTGATCCGATTTCACCGCGAGAGTAAATCGATTGCGACGTTGACCGCAGTGCAACCCCCGGGTCGCTACGGGGCGTTGTCGTTTAGCAAGCAGAATCCCAATCGCATCTCGGATTTTCAGGAAAAACCCGAGGGCGATGGAGCTTGGATCAACGGGGGGTTTTTTGTTTTGGAGCCAGCCGTCATGGATTTCATCCAGGACGGAGACCAGACCGTATGGGAGCGCAAGCCCCTTTCCTTGCTCGCTCAGTCTGGCCTGCTATCGGCTTACAAGCATCGAGGGTTTTGGTTGCCTATGGATACGCTTCGTGACCGCAACGAGCTCGAGCGACTTTGGGACAGTGGCAAAGCACCTTGGAAGATTTGGAACGGCTAAGGCAACTATGTTCTCCGATTCATTTTCTGGCAAGCGAGTCTTTGTGACCGGGCACACCGGTTTCAAAGGTAGTTGGTTGACGACTTGGCTCCATTCGCTTGGGGCTAAGATCTGTGGGTATGCTCTGAAACCGCAGCCGTATGAAATCCTTTATCAGCAACTGGATATCCAGTCTTGTTTGGAGGCTGAAGTCATCGGGGATATACGTGATGCGGAGTTGTTGAAGCGAGAGATCAGAAACTATCAACCTGATTTCGTGTTGCATTTAGCGGCACAACCCTTGGTAAGAGCCTCGTATCAAAAGCCCAGGGAGACCTTCGAGATCAATGTGATGGGAACGGTCAATTTGCTCGATGCTTTGGTGGGTTCTACGAAACCTTGCAGTGTCGTCGTGGTCACGACTGACAAGTGTTATGAAAACAAGGAATGGTTTGCATCGTATCGCGAAGAGGACCCACTTGGAGGTTATGATCCCTACAGTGCATCCAAGGGATGCGCGGAGTTAGTCACCGCTGCTTATCGTCGATCGTTCTATTCAAGTCCGAAATCTGCTGTGCGTATTGCTACGGCTCGTGCGGGAAATGTGATCGGTGGTGGAGATTGGGCAGTGGATCGGATCGTTCCGGACATCATGCGTTGCGTGTCCGGAGGGTTGCCGGTTCCTGTACGCAATAAAAGATCGACTCGACCTTGGCAACATGTACTCGAGCCACTATCTGGATACCTCACTTTGGCATCGCATCTAAGCGATGGAGGACGGCTCGACTACCCCGCTGGTGCATTGGAATCGGCCTTCAATTTTGGGCCGTCGCTCGAAAGCAATCGCACGGTTGCGGAGTTGGTGGAGTGTTTTTTGAAGCACACCGGTGGGAGTTGGGTCGATGCATCCGACCCGAACGAGCCTCATGAGGCATCAAAGCTGAACCTAGCCATTGACAAAGCATTTCATATTCTGAATTGGAAGCCGACTTGGTCGTTTGAAACCTGCATCGAGCTTACTGCAGAGTGGTACAGTTCAGTGCATAACGGCAGCGACCCGATTCAAACAACAAGGAGTTGTATCGAACGGTACACTCAAGACGCTGCGAGGCTAGGACAGCCTTGGGCAATCAAGAAATAACCTCTAGCGATATCCCCTAGAGACAGATAGCAAACCACCCATGATGAATTCCGAAGAGTTACGCAGCGAGATTTCGAGATTGGTTCGCGAGTATTCGCGCCAGCAACATCGAAAAAATCGCCCAGCGGACGATCCTAGTCGGGCTGAGTTCACCCCTGGAAAGACTCCGATCCCTTACGCAGGTCGTGTTTTCACTGAGGAGGAGGTCGATGCGGCGGTGGGAACTGTTTTAGATTTTTGGTTGACGCTAGGTGCCGAAGGCGAACGATTCGAGAGAGCGCTTGCCGATTTCCTGGGGGTTCGGAACTCGATCCTAGTCAATTCAGGCTCTAGCGCGAATCTTTTGGCAATGTCTGCCTTGACCAGCCCTAGGCTTCCCAAGGATCGGCGAGTGATGCCAGGAGATGAGGTGATCACGGTCGCGGCGGGTTTCCCAACTACAGTCGCCCCGATACTGCAGTGCCAAGCTGTGCCGGTCTTTATCGATGCGGACCCGGTGACTGGAAACGCTCGATGTGAACAGCTTGAAGATGCCTATCGGGCGGGGAAGACCAAGGCGGTGATGATGGCACATGCACTTGGCAATCCATTCGATTTGAAAACGACTTTGGAGTTCTGCCAGCAGCACCAATTGTGGCTCATCGAGGACAACTGCGACGCCTTGGGATGTCAATATTCCGTTCCACTGGATGCAGCTTTTGCGGAGAGTTACCCCAAGGGATCCACGACTCAGGGTGGGCGGTTGAGTAAATACACTGGAAGCTGGGGGGATCTTTCGACGCAAAGTTTTTATCCTCCGCATCATCTGACCATGGGGGAAGGGGGGGCTGTCAACATCGTGCGTCAGGCCGCATTGAAGGTTGTTGTCGAAAGTTTCCGCGACTGGGGTCGAGACTGTTGGTGTCCATCGGGTAAAGATAACACTTGCAATAAGAGGTTTGGTTGGCAGTTGGGTGAGTTACCCGAAGGCTATGATCATAAATACATCTACACTCACCTGGGATACAATCTCAAACCTCTCGAAGTCCAAGCTGCGATTGGACTCAAGCAACTCGATAAGTTGCCGGGTTTCATCGAGGCCCGCAGAAAAAACTGGCAACGCCTCAGAGCTGGCTTGGCTCCCTTCGAAGATGTATTGGAGTTCGCTTTACCGACTCATGCGACCGGTTGGGCCTCCAACGGAGAGTTCTCCTGGGATTCCTCCGGTTGCCGAACGGAGTGCTCTTGGTTTGGTTTCAAGGTTTCTGTAAGACCTGGGGCTGGTTTTTCACGAACGGAACTTGCAAAGTATTTGGATTCGAAGCTCATCGGTAATCGGATGCTTTTTGGGGGCAACTTGATTCGACAACCAGCTTTTGCGAACCTTAGAAAGGA
>JBJTAQ010000275.1:0-7446 GCA_046090945.1 Pirellula sp. | reverse complement strand
TGGGAATTGATGCGGGGGACTTGTCCTAGATGCAGCCAGGTTCGATTGGAGCGATTGCAGCAGATGAACTATTCTCAGAGTATAAAAGACACGACGTTAGACATCGAGTGTTCGTGCGTTCGAGTCCCAGGATGAGTTGGGAGTCTAAGGGTGTTCGATGCAGCAGGGCTAGCAGTTCTGAGTGAGGCGGATTTCATGCTGGATTATCTGAGACTAGCGATCGCGTTGATTCCGCTTGGGGTTTACCTGTCGGTCATGGGTTTGTTGGCGTTACGCAAAAAACCAACGTTGATGACGACAGGACAAGAAGCGTTGCTATTAGGGTTTGCGGTGTTTGGATTTGCGTTGATTGGTCCGATTGAACTTTTTTTTCCTACACGTGCGTATGCGACGCTAGGTGATTGGGCTTGGTTGCTGCTAGCTGCTCTTTACAGTCTGTTTGTGTTGCTTTTTGCGCTTCAGCGTTCACCGGGATGGACTGTGCTCGGACTCCACTGCGAAGGCTTACAGGCATTGCTGGATAGGGCGCTGTGCGAGAGTTCGATCGAGCATACGTGGATGGGCAACCAATTAGAGATACCTGCGTGGGAACTGCGGGCGATTGTTGAACCGAGTCGTGGTTTTAGGAGCACTTCGCATCTGACTCCGTGTGGCAAACAAAAAAGCTTGATCGGATGGTACGAACTGGAGAGGCTGTTTGTTTCGTCGAAGGGGTATCGGGAAGCCAGAGCTTCCAGGTCCCCGAGTATTCTATTAGGGGTAGGATGGCTATTGGCCCTGGGTATGGCCTGCTTGATCGCAGGCGTGCTTTTTATCGAGTGGGATATGCATCGCGTGCAGCGATTGATCGTGCGTTTGTTACAGGAGTGACGATGTTGCGAAGCATCCAGCTATTTTGGGACACGCCAATCGGCTAATCGTTTATCCCACTGCTGGAGCACTTGGGGATCGAAAGAGGATTGAGGCCGGTTTTTTAGATAATCATTGAGCTTCACCAAATTGTTCAGAAGGCTTTCTTTGTCTTTGGTGTCGACTGCTTCCTCGATTCGCCAACCGATAATGTAGGGGGATTGGAAGTTCAACTGCTCGGCTTCCTCGATGCATTTGACGGCATCCTGTCGACGCCTATAGGACTCATACATACGAGCTTTGATTTCAAGCACAAGCGGATCAGAAGTTTTTAGATAGAGCCGGTGAGCTGCGTCGACAAAAATACGACCTGTGGGATCGTAAGCCCAAGGTGTTTTGGATCTGGCGTGCTTGGTGCACCATATTGAAACGACTAAAGCATCAGCTCCCATATCATTCGGGTATTCTTTTCGAAAACGACTCATGCGTGAACCGAGCATACTCGGATCCATGGACGCCGCCTCGGCAATCTCCATCAGCACTCGGCAACGGTTATTCGGTAGAGTTGCGATCCGTTTGCGCAACTGGGCTGCGAAGGCTGATTCGTCTTGAGTATTTACCTGGAACACAGCGCTCGAAATTGCTTGACCTGAATCAGTCATGTATTCACCAAACATATCGACGAATTCAGGTGCTTTGCTTGCAACAGCTCGACGAATCGGTATTTCACCCGGAATTGGGATCAAATCGGACCATACAAGCCTGTCGGAATCTGTTTCGAAAATCAGAATCACGTAACCGAACATCGGCGCGAAATACAAAGTTGGCAACTCGGCATCTTGATTTGCCGCAATTTGGATGGGAGCTGTCTCCGAGGGTAGCTCAGCCGCTTTGGCAACGAGTGCCGGGACAGCCTGTGCAAACTCGTTGTTACTGATCAAGGACCGGCAGTTATCAATCCACTGGCCTGCAGCATCGAATCCCGACTGATCGGATGCGATATGATACCGAACCAGAACCCCGATCTGGCCGATGTCTTGATTTTCGTTTTTCTGAACTGCCAAGACTTTCATATCGCTCCCGAGGACGCTCCCTCGATAAACCGTAGACTCCGAACCTATGGAATGAAGAAATCTCTCTAACGATGCCCGATCTGTTATTGAATTATTTTCCGTTTCCGCATCGGCATTTGAGTCGGTGTTGAATTGATCCCAAAAGCCGGATCCATAGTCGAGGGTTCCATAATCAGCGATTTGATTCGCAATCTTCTGAATCTGTGAACCTTGTGGAAGTGTTTCAAACGAGGAGTTCCAATTCAGAGTCGATGACCAAGTTGCTGCTTGATTTGCTTCTGGATTGGACACTGGATTGGCTACCGGTGAGGAAACCTCGGCAGTGCCAAACAGCGTATCGTCGGAACTCGATGCGTTTTCCGAACCTACGTCTCTTTGCAACCAAAGCCAAGCTAAACAAAGGCACAAAACGGCCGCTGAGGTTCCGGTAATCCATTTCAAAATCCGGGGAGCGTTCCGAGAAACGGCGGATTGGGTTGTCGAATTCGCTGCTTGTTGCTTCGAGTTCCTGGAATTTTTTGGTTGATCATCATCCATCCGTGCATTGGTGAGAACTTCGCCGCAACGTGCGCAAGCCACCTTGGCACCAGGCGGCACATAGGCTCTGATGTAATTTCCACATTTGCAGACGAAGTCCGCCATAGATTCACCGGAGGTGCGGAAAAAACAGGGGGTAGTTAAAGAGCTCTAAACTCCGGGAGTTGAGATTCTAATCCCAAGCGGTTTTCTGGTCAATCAATTCTATTGCTTGACCGATTCGGCCTGCCATTTCTTGGAGAGGATCCGTAAAACGTTCTGCTGGTTGGAACCAAGAGAGACGCCAGGCTGGCCGATCCAATGCGAATTCAGGTTCGCTAGCAGTTTCAAGACCTCGAGTTTGTCGCCTTTTTCGATCGCTTGCTCGATCCCTCGGCGATACATGTAGACCGACTTTTTTCCCGCCCGCTGTGCCTGGTCCAACTCTCTGTTTGATTCCTCAATTCTACCATGGGAGGCATATATACGGGACTTGATTTCAAAAAGCATCGCGTCTGACGTCCAGCCAGACAATCGTTCCGCTGCGTCGAGGAACACCGTTCCAAAGTTCTCAAGGACCATCCCGGATCGTTTCCCATCGTGGAAGCGCAGCCAAAGCGAAATCAGCAGTGCATCGCAGCCCACATCCTGGGGGTAGGACTGACGAAACTGCTCGACGCGCATTTTCAACTCCCCGTAATTCGACGTGACCGCTTGAGCGATCCGAACCAACTGCTGGGACCGGTCCGGAGTAACGCTCGGAATCAGCCGCTCGATTCGCTCAGTGGTCTCGGCGTCAGGCCTGTTTTCGGCAAAAACCAGCGATTTCGAAATGAAGTCATCACCCGAGGTTTCGTACTCACCAAACACATCGATCGTTTTCTCAGGACTCCACCCCTGAGGCACAGACTTATTCCCGACTGCAACTTTCCTGCTAAAGGCTATCCAATCCTCCTCAAACACGACTCCCGAGGCACGGCTCAGGGCTACCTCCGCAGGTATCGCTACCACATCATTGCAAACAACTTCTTTTCCGCTCAGATCAAAAATCAAAACCATGTAACCAAAAAGGGGTGTAAAAATCGTCTGCATAGCGCCGAACTCGTCATCGGTAGCCACTTGTTTGGCGATAGGTAAAGTCTCCGAACGATACTCTCTTTGGCAGTACAAGTCCTTTGCTACATTCAGGTATTCTTCGATTGAGATCAACTTGCCAATGCTCTTGATCCATTCATCGGAGTAGACCAGCGAAGCGATGTCCAAATGCTCGTAGTAGTAACGCACCAAAAGCCCCATTTCGGACCCTCTTTGCGTCAACCCAAGCACCTCCCAGTCGCCGCTGAAGGTGCTTTGTGGAGTCGAGACAGATTCGATCGGAAAGCGACCTAGTTTCTCGATGATTTTGTCGATGGGAATCTTTTCTTGTAGTGCCCGCAACGATCCACCGGGCGAGAAAACCTTTTTTTCAAATGCCTTGGTATCAAGGATATCCCAGAACTTGCGCGAATCGAGCGACTTACCCGACTTGGCAACACGTTCGGAAATAGGTTGAATCTCGGCACCCTTTGGGATTTTTTTGAAATCTCGCTCCCAAGTGGATGTGCTGGACCAAAGAGACCCAGTAGACAGAGTCTGATCCGATGCGATCGCCGAGACACCGCGACGGCTACCCTCGGATCGGCTCGAGCGCCCGCCTAGCCACGCGGCAATCAATCCGGTGGCGATGGATAGAAACAGAATCGATAAGCCCAAGCCCAGATAGGAATGGGGGCTCTTTTTTTTCTTACTCTCAAAAGAACCGCCTCGAGGCGGTTGCTGTGCAGTGGGCTCAGTGGGCTCAGTGGGCTCAGTGGACTCAGTGGACTCAGTGGACTCAGTGGGCTTGGTGGGCTTGGTGGTCGGGCCTGCGGCACTCGATGACCTTGACGGAGGCGTTAGCAAATCCAGTCCACCAGACCGGAAGTCCGAATCGGCAAGCACCTTCTCGGTCACTGTCACTTGATTCTGGCAACGAGGACACTCGACCCTTTCGCCAGCTCTAATTTTGGTGCGAATCTGCTGTCCACACCGGCAAATGACTTTGTGCATCAAAAATCAGCCACCGACTACCCCAGCGGGTAGTGCAAAGAACAAAAGAGCATGCGCCTGGGTCAGCGTATAACAATCATGGTGTATTGTCAACGAAGAGAGCTCAAGTCTTACCGGCTGTTACAAACAGTAAGTATTTCTCCATCGTCGAGAGTCCAGCTATCCTGTGGCGTGAAAAAGCCACGCTTAAGCATCGCTAGACCTATCCACCGGGTCTTGGCACAATCGCCCTTGTCAGCCAACCTGTGGGCCGAATGTAAAAAGCCAATCGATTTGCCATCTAGGAACAGTTCCCTAGGACAATGGTGCACCCAATCCTGTTCGGTCTGCAATTCGACCAGGACCAACTGCTTTTGTACCTGTCCTAGAGCATCGAGCCGTGCGACGGTCTCTTGACCCAGGTAACACCCTTTGTTAAACGAAATTGCTCGCGCATCGATTCCGATCTCCTGGGGCAAGTTCTTCTCCTGGATCTCGACTCCGAACCATGGCCAAAAGCTCTCGATCCTACGCAACTCCCAACCCTCTCGCTGATGGCAATCACTCTTGAAGCAATTCGATGCAAGCTGCTTCAAACGTTGACTTGGATCCTCTGCGGGCACCAATACAAGTGTGCTTCCAGCCCCCAGCCAAGAGACGCTCATGAACACAGCAAAAGACTCTCCGGTGGGAACCTCCACGCAATGAACATCCGAAAGGAACTCTTGTCGCCAGCTTTGGATATCGTTTGCACCGGGTTCAAACAGCAATGCTTGGTATCGACTCGATACATCCACAAATGTCGCGTCCTCGCGAATGATGTAACGATCGATGTGAGGAACCAACCTCGGAGCTTGTCCTGGCGACGAAACAAAAATGGTTCTTGAGTCCAAGCACGCGACGACTCCGTGCGAGATCGTTCTGCCTTTGACATCGAGCATGAACGTTTCTTTGACTTGCCCATGAGCCAACGATCGCAGATCCTGAGTGCATAGGTTGTTGAAGATCTTGTTACGGTCCTTGCCCGTCAACTCGATGACACTCAGCAAGCCGATTGCAAACCCTGTTGGTGCATTCATGAACAGCTAGACGTTGAACAGGAAATGACAAATATCGCCATCCTGGACAATGTAGTTCTTACCCTCGGTGCGCAGCTTACCGCTGGCTCGGATCTCTTTTTCGCTTCCGAGTGCTTCGAGATCTTCGAGCGAATAGCACTCGCATCGGATAAAGCCTCTTTCGAAGTCGGTATGAATCACTCCAGCAGCCTGCGGGGCGGTCGCTCCGATGGGAATGGTCCAAGCTCGGATCTCTTTCTCGCCGGCAGTGAAGTAACTCTGCAATCCTAATGTCCTGTAGGTTTGACGAGCCACGGTTTGAAGTGCCGGTTCGTCGAGGCCAACCCCCGAGAGCATCTCGCTGCGATCGGGCTCTTCGAGCTCGGCGATTTCTGCTTCGAGCTTGGCACAAACAGGAACCACGTAAGCCCCCTTCTTGGCCGCAAGCTCTTTGACTTGCTGGACCATAGGACCAGTGCCGTGAAGGTCGCTCTCGTCGACGTTCGCAATATAGAGAATAGGCTTGGCCGTCATCAAGCCAAAGCTCTTGATCGCTTTGGCTTCCGGTTCATCGAGTTTGAGGGATCGCAATGGTTGCTCGGCGTTGAGATGTTCGAGGCATTTCTGGATGACTCCCACTCGGAATTTAGCTTCTTTATCGCCGGTCCTAGCTGCCCTCTCGGCCTTGGGCAACGCGGTCTCGACGCTTTGGATATCCGCAAAGAGCAATTCCATCTCGATGGTCTCCATGTCCGAGACCGGATCGACCTTGCCGGCCACGTGGGTCACGTCCGGATCCTCAAAGCATCTTACGACTTGCAAGATCGCATCGACTTCACGTATATGGCTCAGAAACTTGTTGCCCAAACCCTCGCCCTCACTTGCACCTTTAACAATCCCGGCAATGTCCACCAACTTGAACATCGCGGGAATGATCTTCTGCGTCTTGATCAACCGATGGATCCGATCGAGCCGCTTGTCGGGAATGCTGACGATCCCTTCGTTGGGTTCAATGGTACAAAAGGGATAGTTGGCCGCCTGTGCACCCTGCGATCCGGTCAACGCATTGAACAGCGTGCTCTTACCAACGTTCGGTAAACCTACGATTCCTGCTTCCATTACTCGCTACCTGCCTAAGATTCGATCTGACTACGATTCGTGACGAAGAAGTGGGAAAAGGATCACATCGCGAATGCTGCGAGAGTTCGTCAAGAGCATCACCAAGCGATCGATGCCGATGCCCAAGCCTCCGGCTGGTGGCATGCCATACCGAAGTGCTCGGATAAAATCGCTGTCCATGCGGGCCATCGAGTCTTCCTCGGGCATCCCCTCAAGCTGCGTCTTGAACAACGACTCTTGGAGAATCGGATCGTTGAGTTCGGTGTAGGCGTTGGCAAGCTCCATTCCATGAATGAATAGCTCGAACCGCTCTGCAATCTTCGGATTCGAAGTGCTTCGTTTGGTCAATGGACACAGACTCGCCGGGTAATCGGTGACGAATACTGGACCGATCAGCGAATCCTCAACCTTCTCTTCGAAGACCTCACTTACGACCACATCCGGATGCTTACCCGTTGGATCCAGTCCAAGTCGCTTGGCCAGCTTGGCTATCCCCTCTGCATCGTCGATCTTCAATCCGGTGTGCTGCTCGAACAACTCTGTATACGTTCTGCGAGCAAACGGTGGCGTGAAGTCGATCGGTAAATCTCCCCACATCAACTGATACCCCTGACCGGTCGCCTCGATCGCCTCGACGATGATCTGCTGTGTTAGATCCATCATGACCTTGTAGTCGGCATAAGCCCAATACAACTCGATCATCGTAAACTCGGGGTTGTGCTTGGGGCTGATCCCCTCGTTTCGGTAAACGCGTCCGATCTCGT
>JBJTAQ010000274.1:0-8812 GCA_046090945.1 Pirellula sp. | reverse complement strand
CATTCGTCAATTCGAGGGTCAAAAGATAATCCCGCTGTTTGGAGGAATTCCGCTGCGTCGTACCGCTGGTCAGTTTGGCGTACAGCAGATAGTCAATCGGAGCACCTTGTCGCTGGAGCACGGAAGTGAACAACTGCATGTTATCCGGGACCATCAAGGAGTCGGGGCGTAGTCGAGTCTCATGAAGCGCTGCATCAACCATTCGTCGGCTGATCGGTCGAAACACATCCGACTCGAGAATCTTGCTGTCGATCTGTTCGTAAAGTTGATCTTTAAAGTCCCCGATGTCCTCCGACATCTTGTTCTCAACGCAGACAAAGCAGATAGTCTTCTTTTGAAGAGTCCCATCGGGTCCGACGTAGCACTGCTCTTGCTGCCTAGTCAGCAGCTTGGCAACCGACTCATCAACCAAGGGATGGAAGACCTCCGAGCCAGCTTCATGACTACCTACAAGATCCTTGTCTGTAGGTTTCAGGACTTGTCCATACGAATAGCCTCGGCATCCGATCAGCAAGGGACTTGCCGATAGGATGCCTAGGATCCATGCACGACGTTTCCAGAGTTCATCGGTATTAGAAGCGGCCGGTGTAGGAGGATCGGCTGGCATCATGCAAGTCACCTTGTTGATAAGGCACAGAAGCGGTTCCGCGATGCCGGGATTCTTCAAAAACAACCGCTCTGACACAAGAGGAACTTTATCCGCGTCCTCCTGAAAACCCTATTGCGGGTCAGATTGCTAGCATTGCCTAGAGACTAAGAGGAGTCACGCGGATCGTGGGGGCTCCTCAGGCACAGATCTTTGAAAGCGTTGGGGTGTCGGCTAGCGGCCTAAGACATTCCCGAGATATCGGCCCGACTGCGGAGCCTTGCCCTGCTGCAGTTCCCGTTCGGTCATGTGACGACCGTGCTGGGGGGGGACCATACGGTGTAGCACTACCGGGATCGGATTTGAATGAACGACAACTTCTTTGCCGTGAACCTTCCTCGTGTATTGCTTGGCTTGGGCAGTACCCAGCGTGGCGCTGACCACCAGTGCAAAAGCCGCAAAACATAGGCCGCGCATTTCGTTTAACCTCCATCAGGATAGGGCCAATTGAACAACCGACGCAGAAGTATAATCACCGATCCACGGGAATCCAGAAATTTCCGCCCTCATGCTATCGAAACCCATCGAACCAATTTGAGGTGTTTCGGTTTTGTAACGATCGCTCCATTTGCATCGGATGAAAGCCCCAGCCTTAGGATCCGCACAACCGGAGAAAGTGTCCGTTTTGATGCATTCGTTACGAACTAACTTATAGCGATTGGGCTTGAAGCTCATTGAGAGATTTCTTTTGAATATGTTTGGGCAAGCAATCAATCTGGGTTTCGCCCATTCGTTCAACGCTTGCTCAGTTCGCTAATGTCTGCATCTCAATGTCCATTGGAATTCGCGCTTTGGTGGTGCCAGCGTTACCATCGCGTTGAAGCTTGTGTTTGGTCCCCAAGGGTCGACCAAGTGGAGTTATTTTGCACGATTTGCTTATTACGCGCACAGTCCTGGGATGATCGACTAGGCAGGGCCAGGAATCAGTCGTGGAAGCTGATGGGACTCGTGCCGGCGTCGGACAAGATAGGCCGTCCGGAGTTGATACGAGACGTATTGATGGCTGAGCCGATGATTCGACTCATCGCAGCGACTTCGAAGTCGATCCGGTCGGAACAAATCCGAAGACAAGTGCACCCTAGGCTTCACGAGGCGTTTGTCTCGATTCGTCAGATTCGGTGCATCGCACTTGAGCAACTCTTGCGCGACTTGGATCGGGGCTCCGTGTGGGCACGCTCGTTGAATCGTCTCAGGCTGACAATAGAGCAATGGACCGACATGCTTATTGGTATCGCATCAGCCAAGCAGCAGGTTTCTGCAGCAAGTGTTCAGAGCTATGGGTTTTGCGCAGAAAGATTGCAGGAATTCGCTTTTGAGGCAAGCGATACAAGCGGTCGGTTGTCTGGGATGCTCGAAGATTGGTTTCTATTGCAAGGAGTGCGTCGCACGATGCGATCTTTTGAACCACACACGCCGGTACATCTCGAATGGGAGGCTCAATTGCGACATCTCGCCGCAGAGTTTTTGCATCCTAAGTCCTTTCTCGTAGGATCTCTAACGCAATCGTTGCAAATCGATGAGCGATTCCAAGCGGTAGAGAATTGGCTTGAAGTGCTCGGCGACTTCAATACCTAGCGAGCCTGCTTCGAATGGTCGCATGGTCGATCACTATTCTTCGTCGGAATCTTCTCGACTACCCATAGATCGAATCGATAGAATCCTAAGTATCGAGACCACCCAACGGTTATGGGAGCAAATGGACCATGCCTAGTAAGCTTCATTGTAGGATCTGGGTTTTAGCAACTCGGACTACCACAGTTATTTGGGCTATAGTGCTATTCAATGCGTTGGTTTTTGGCCAAGACAGTTTTGATTTGCCGCCGATTCGATATTCGGATAGCCAATCCCGGGACCCGGTTGCTCTATTGCAGCAGAAATTGGCAACTGGCCAAGTCGTGCTCGATAGGGATGAGCAATATGGGGTGCTACCGAGTTTGCTCAAGCATCTTGACGTTCCTGCCGAGTCGCAGGTATTGGTTTTCTCGAAGACCAGTTTGCAGATTCACAAGATATCGCCGACCAACCCCCGGGCTTTGTATTTCAACGATTCGGTCTATATCGGATTTGTCCCTGGCAGTTCTATCCTCGAATTAGCCGCCAACGATCCAGCCTTGGGTGCGGTCTTCTACACCCTTGAAATCGATCCGAATACAGAGCAGATCGGATCGTCTAGCGTTCTTGAAGCCAAAAAGTTCGTCGAATTGGTGCGCGATCGTGGGCAATGCCTTAGTTGCCATGCCACGACCCGAACTGAAAATGTTCCTGGATATTTGGTTCGCTCCATCTATCCGGATGCCTCTGGCAGGCCTCGGACCGGCACAAGCAGTTACACCACCGACTATCGAAGCTCTTTTGAAACGCGATGGGGTGGTTGGTACGTCACAGGTACTCACGGCCAGATGCGGCATCTTGGGAACCTTTTTGCATCGGATCGCAGCGATCCGCAGAAGGTGGATCTCGAGGCTGGCGCAAACCAATCGAAATTGCCAGCCCGCGTTCGCCCGAACTTGCACATGCAACCCGACAGCGATCTTGTTGCTTTGATGGTGCTCGAGCACCAGATACGCGTCCATAATTTAATCACGAAAGCCAACTATGAGACTAGGCAATCGATTTCGATGGACGAGTCGATGAACAAAGCTTTAGGTCGCGCACCGGATTATCGGAGCGAGAGCACCTCCAGGCGGATCCAATCGGCCGCGAATGCGCTTGCCGATGCCCTTTTGATGCAAGACGAAGCGCCGCTCGGCGATGAGGTTCGAGGCACAAGCCGTTTTGCTGAAACGTTCGCCGCCAGAGGACCGTTCGATTCCCGAGACCGTTCGCTCCGGCAACTCGATCTGCAAACACGCTTGTTCCGTTATCGCCTTTCGTATTTGATCTACACTCCCGAGTTTCGGGGGTTGCCCAAGGAGGTTATGCTCTTGGTCCAAGCCCGCTTGAAGGAGGCTCTTTCGACTTCGGAGTACCAAGCCGAACGAGAGATCCTCCAAGCCACCCTGCCCGGGTGGCTGGAAATGGATTAATCGATGGATTATTCGGGGAGCGGTCGGTCTTTGGTCTCAGGTAGAAACAGTAGAGCGATGAGACCTACAAGAAAAAACAGGCTCATGTAGGTACAAGCATCCCGGAATGCTTGGAGCTTGACCTCTGCAGCGGCATTCGCGGGTGCTAAATTCTTCTGCAATTCACCGAGCGTGATTGGGCCGGTCGCAGCGATGTAGCGTCCGACGTTGTAGCAGAAACTCGTTCCAGTACTGCGCAGACGTGTTGGAAAGAGTTCCGGCAGATAGACCGCAAAGCCAGCAAAGAGAGCAAGTTGGCAGAAGCCCATGACACCGCTGAGCCAGATCGTCGAGAAGCCATCGAAGGTGCGAAAGAATAGGATCGTCGCTGCCATGGCTGCAAAGTATCCGATCACAAAGGATGGCTTGCGACCGATGCGTTGGCACAGGAAGGTGAAGGCCAGCATGCCGAAGAAAGCACCGGTGTTTTGGATAATCCCGTTGATGCCCCGGAAGGTCGATTGCTGAGCTTTGATCTCTGCAACGCTCACGGCTGGATTCTCCTGCTTCATCTTCAGTTCGATCACACCATTGATGAGCTCAGGTGCGAAGAATCCGATTCCCCAGACGCCGACAACACCTGCGATGCACAACAGCAAGCCGCCGATGGCCGATGTCCTCCATCGAGACTCTCCGAGCAGCGCCATGTAAGAGCCGAACTTCACCCCACTAGCACGACCTTCTTCGCGTGCCTTGACCCACTTCTCGGGTTCTTTAAGTCTCCATTGGATGAACACGCACAGGAATGCGGGAAGAGCTCCAAATAGGAACATGATCTTCCAACCGAGGTTTGGGTCAATCGTGCCGGCAGCTCCGAGCCTACCGACCAGAATGCTCATGAGTCCAGCAGTGATATTTCCGAGCGCCGAGAGAGCTTGAAGCAATCCTAGGGCTGGTGTTCGCGAGCGTTCTGGAAGGCTATCCGCGACAAGAGCGACGGCCAACCCGAACACGCCCCCGACTCCCATGCCGGTGATGAATCGGTAGATAAAGAAATCGACCCAACTCGTAGAAAAAGCGCTGAGTCCAGTGCACAGAGAGTACATCAACACGGTGATTGCAAGTGTTCGAGCACGGCCGATACGGTCTCCGACAGCTCCGAAGATCAGCCCTCCGGTTGCCCATCCAATCATGAAAATGGAAGTTGAGTAGCCCGCATACTGATTGATCACAGGACCGTCTGTGTCTTTAGGCAAAAGAGCCTTGAGGGCTTCACCGCGTGCAAGGATAAAGACCTGTTGATCCAAGCAATCGAAGACCCAAGCCATCGAAGCCATCGCAAAAACGAACCAATGGTAGGGGGTCAAGCCCTGCCACCAGGACCGGTTGTCCGTCTCAGGCTCAAGCTCGTTCGAAGGAGAGTGAGAGTATGGGTTTTGGTGAGAAATGGTAGCACCTTGGGGATACTGGAGGGGAACGTTCTCAAACGGTCATGGGAATCCCAGCAGTATACCTCAAAGTGTCCAGTCAAGCTTGCATGAGGATCGCCGACGGGATTCCGATGGTGCTAGTCATTCCCAGGGGAGTCTCTAAAATAAGGCGGTTCGGGGTGTTTCCAAGCCTGAAGGATTGTTTTAAGAAGTCTCCCAGATGCCGTTTCTCAGATGAAATTTCCCAGGGCTCATTTCATTTCCGATTTGCATCTGTTTTCCAAACGCAGTTCTGGGCCAAGGGTTCAGGGGGCGATCGAGGCGGCTGTCAGTCAGTCAGAAACTTTCGTTCTCGGAGGGGATATCTTCGATTTCCGCTGGAGCGCCTTGGACTCTCACGAGAAAACCGTCGAGCAGAGCATCCGCTGGCTCAAGGGGCTCTTGTCAGTAAACCCCGATTGTCATTTTCATTACATCCTGGGCAACCATGATGCGCTCCCTGCTTTCACGCAGCAGTTGGATCAATTGGCACTAGCCAATCCAAAGTTGCAGTGGCACAAGCATTACTTGCGGCTCAAGCAAGCCGTTTTTCTCCATGGGGACATCATCGATGCGCGGATCCCTTATCAAGCTGATTTTCACGAGTTGCTCGATGAACGCCGCATCGCCCACGAGCATCGTCCTCGGCCTCACCCCATGCGTCATGCACTTTACGATGCGGTCGTCAAGACTCGCATCCATCGCCTAGTGGCACACGTCGCGAATTCGAATGAAAAAGTGCTCGCACGGGTATCGAGCTACCTGCAATGGGCCGGTCAAACTCCACAGACCGGGGCCGAACAAGTCTATTTCGGGCACACCCATCGTCCTGTCGATGCACTTGGCTACCAAGGGCAAGTTTTTTACAACCCAGGAGCCGCGATCCGAGGAATCCCCTTTCGAATTCTGCCCATCGAACTCTAGTGGGCAATCGCTGCTCTGATTACTTGTTACTTGTCCGCTTGCTCGAAAGCCACGGCCCGCATCGAATACGGTGCAACGGTGATAGGCAATTCGAGGACCTCTTGAGGACTGATCGATAGGACTTGGGTATCCAAAACCTGATCGCTGGAGTCGCGAGTGTCAGAGAGCTTGACTCTGCCGCTCAAACCGGTGTAGTGCATGGGGACCTTGAGCGTCTCGCTCAGCGGCTTGGAAGTTGGATTGAAGACCACGAGCAGCCCTTGGGTTTTGAGCTGTGGATTGACATGCAGGCACCAATCGAGACGAACTGCGTCTGGACGACGACCGTGGATGATGTCGCTCTCGAGAATGTCCCGATACCGCTTGTACCAAGCCACCTCCTGCTTGACCATCTGCTTGACCCGATCGGTGTCGTAGAGTCGTGGACCGCGATAGCAGGCCTGAACACCAAAGGCTAGATTCGATTGGATCATATTGCGATAGTGATCGATATTCTGATCCAGCGGTTCGATTGTCGCTGCTGGTCCTCCACCGTGATACTCCGTCAGCGGAACAAACATCCAACCCATGCTCGGAGTTTTTTGCCAAGTTCCATCGTAGATATTCTGCCTTGTATGAATCGTCTGCTGCTCTCGGGGCAGCGACCAATTCACCTCGCGGTAGCCCATACCGGTCTTATTCGAACCGACGAGGAAATAGTGATCCGGTACATTCAGAAACAAGCCTTGCTCTCGGCACCAACGATAGAACTCGGCGATCGACGCCCATTGATTCCATCGGGAATCCTCATAGCCGACATGACCGGGGTGCTGGGTCGAGTTGCATGGGTCTCCAGGATAGGACCCATCGTGTTCGAGCAGCGTAAAGCCACTGCTCCGGTGAAATTCATAGAGTCTGGCGAAATAGTCTTTTCCCCATGGGCTCTCTAGGCAAGGTGAGTTTCCGAAGACCGGTTTTTGACCTTCGCGCATCACGACATCGTCCTTGGCCGAAATCGAACGGGATGCCAACAGCGAATAACTACCGATCTCGATATTCTTGGCTTTGGCAGCCTGAGCGAATTTCTGCGCCTTTTGCATCGTCGCCACGTTGCTGCTCTCCAAGTTAAAACCGCTACCAAAACTCAGGATCAGCATTTCAAAGCCGACTTCGTGACATTGATCAATTGCACGCATAACAGAAGCTTCGTCCGAAGCAATTAAATGCATCATCAAGGGATTTTCGGTCGCCCATGGTGCAATGCATCGCAAGAGCTTGCGAACGGCCAATCCGGATCGTTCCCGATCATAAGAGTCTTGAGCAAGAACCCAACCGCGATAAGAACTCCATCGCTTGCCCGACTCGAGCTTCTGTGCGGGTCCGAGATCTGGACCAATCTCTAACAAGCAGGGGGTTTTTTTCTCGTAGTTGACCTGTGTGTGATAGTCTGGATCCGCAACCCAACGATAGGATCGACGATTGGCGCCCTGACTGGTCATTCCACCAAAGGCCATCTCGGTCTCCACGTGCAGATTCGGAGGAGTCAATCCGACGCTTAGGGCATCTACCTCCGAGGTATGCTCGACTGCAGCTAGGATATCGCTGCTGTAGCGATCGATTTTGATCGCTCGCTCGGTGTTGTTTTCGACCGTGATCCATTTGCAGTAGGCTGGGATTCCATCGTAGAGCTCATAATGGACATCGACACCGACTCCCTTGGGATCCTTTGGCCCTTGATTGCTCGCATCCCATCGGCTGTAGACCTTCAGATCGTAAAAACCGCATTCGGTGGTCTTAGGGCCTGGATCGCTAGCCGCTGCAACTTGGACGTTGTCCGATGGATTCCCCATTCGATCCGACTTGCCGATCCTCAAAGCAATCGGCGGCTTGCCATCCCAGGTCAGTTCGAAGAGTTTGTGGTAGACACGACTAGCCGTCTGATTGCTGTTTGATTCTTTAGGATCGACTGACGATGCATCCCAAATGATTTTGCCATCCTGCCAGCGGACTCGCAGCAAGTACCTATGCTCTAGATCGATACCGCGATCCGATGCTGCAAATTGCGGGATTTGTACAAGCTGTTCGCGACCTCGATTGCGCAGTTCAAAGTGGCCGTGCTCGCCTCGATCACCTGGCCGCAGGTTCACCTCGATGTTTCCGTCGGGCCATACCAATGCCAAACCAGGGCCCCAACTCGTATCGCGGTCGTTCATCGGATCGATAGACACCTCGATACATCCGGCCGTCTGTGGAATCGCCCGCTCGAGCATTGCAGCACGACCCGGTGGACCGGAGATTCGCAATCCTCGCTGGGTTTGAAGGGTCGCTTGAGAGACTTTATCTGCACTGCTTTTCGGGGAGGGAATTAGCTTGTTCCACACATCGTCAAGCGTATCGAAAGAATCTGCCCACAGCAGCGACCGACCTTGCTCTGTCCATGCGGCATTGCTCCAGGTGCTGCTCGGCTGGGTAAAGCGCAAGATCAGTTCGATGCCTTTAGGTGGCCAAACGGCTTGGGGATCGTGATGGCGAGTTTTTTTCCAAGCCATCCGAGGCTCGATCGACTCGCGGATCTGGTACCCTTGGAATTGAAATGCATTTGGATCATTTTTTAATCCGGGGATCCATGCCGGATCCAAGAATGCGTAGTTTGGCTGACCGGTGAGTCCCCCGACCGAGTAACGTTGACCATCGATGTCAATGGTTGCCTCGGGTTTGACTCCTCGAAGGATCGATTCGCCCGTGGCTAGATTTCGAAACTCGACCGTTGCTGCATTCGGCGCGAGTAC
>JBJTAQ010000273.1:0-1749 GCA_046090945.1 Pirellula sp. | reverse complement strand
GTCAAGCCACCGAGCCACAGGAATCGCTCCCGCTGATCGGCATAGCCTGGGGAGTCAGGAAACATCTTCCAGACCATCACACCAAGAGTTGCAAAGACCAAGGCAAGGATCGTGAAAGTCCCCATGCGTGGCGAATAATAGGATAGAGCCATCCAGAGGGTCCAACCAAGCGGCCCCGCCCAAGCCCAATGCATCCACGGTTCTCGAGCCTCCCAAGTCGTCCACAGCGAAGGGGTCATCAGAAGCCCACGACTGCCAAAATCCGAGACCAAAAAAGCCAACCACACGGCCAAGGAGGCCAAGATACGGCGTGGGCCTTGCCCCACCAGCAACCAATTCGCCACCCCCCCTAAGACACGAGGGAGCAACACGCGAAACAACAATACGGCTCCCTCGAATTCCGAATTCATCCAACCCCCTATCTCGTCAATCCACTCGGCCCAGTTATAGTAGTCCCGGAACAAGCAGTGTAGAGCCCAAGCGGACAGTGAAGATGCCGAACGAATCCCAATCCGAGAATCAACCCCTTCAAGCCGTTAAGGTTTCAATGACTCCCCTCGAACGCTACGAGGAGTTCTTGCAAGCCCGCGGACTGCGAAATACCTCGCAGAAGAAGTTCCTTCTCGAACAAGTATTTAATCGGCACGAGCATTTCGATGCTGATCTGCTGATTGAGCAGCTTCCCTCTCGCGGTGCGACGAATTACGTTTCCCGACCAACCGTCTACCGAACTCTCAAGGAATTCGTCGATGCAGGACTCCTCCACCGCTTCGAACTCGATGGTCGAAGCATGTATGAGCTGAACTACGGATATCCCGAACACGATCACTTGTACTGCACTAAGTGCCGAAAACTCATCGAATTCACAAGCGATGATATCGTTCGCCTCAGGGACGAAGTTGCAAGAACGCATCGGTTCCGGGTCAAAGATCATCGATTTATCATCCAAGGCACCTGCGACGCCTGCGCCAAAAAACGCTCTCTAGGACGTCGCCAAGACCGGGTTTAGTCGCAAGCCCCCTCTTTTGGTGGATACCGCCACCTAAATCGAACGGAGTCCAACTCTGCCCAAGGGAACTTCCCTCTCAGAAACTTATCGAATACTCACGTGTAAGCAAAATCACCTTGTTATTTTTATTCTAAAAATATTGACGTTTTCGAAGCTCAAACAAGCCCCCTTTTCTTGACTTAGGCTATCGGAAAAGTTAGATAAATAATTACTAAGGATTCATTTTCTTCCTTTACCACACCTATTCTGGAGTTTAATCATGCGTAAACGGCACTCGCGTGGCTTCACACTCGTGGAGCTTTTGGTTGTGATCGCCATCATCGGCATTCTGGTTGGCCTGTTGCTACCTGCGGTACAAGCAGCTCGCGAAGCGGCGCGTCGCATGCAGTGCAGCAACAACATGAAACAGCAAGCACTCGGGGTTCTTAACTACGAGTCGGCTTACAAAAAACTTCCTTCGCTTCAATCCGGCAACGGAAACATCTTCCAAAGCCAGCAGCGGTTCGCGATGGCCGGATGGTGGGAGATTCTACCCTACGTTGAAGGCCAGACGCTTTACGACCGGATCAATAGCCTGAATAACGGTTTCGGACTAGAACCTTGGAATGGAAATGCAGCCTATCGCCAGCGGGCTCCTTGGCTGGAGTGTCCAAGCGACAATGGGACAGATGAACCTGTCAACGCGAGCCGCAATCGCGGACTCTCAAGCTATGGGATGTGCGTTGGCGACAATATGGCGG
>JBJTAQ010000272.1:0-2932 GCA_046090945.1 Pirellula sp. | reverse complement strand
GCAGGACTCATTGCGTAAACGTTGCCGTGCCTCTCCAGTAAAATTGGTTGCAATTAAGGCGTGGCGTGGCGTACCCCCAACCATGGCAAAAATCTCACCGCGGTAGTACTCGTGCTTTTGTCCTGTTTGTATTTCATGCTCCAAATACTCTCCGAGCGTTAGCCCCTTCAATACTGCTGACATCGCTCGCTCCCCCGTTGGATACGCATGCTTGGCCTTCGAAAAACCAACTTCTAAAGTCCCAGTTTTGAATCTAGTCTAGAATCTAAAGACTGGCCCGGCAAGTCTCCCAGTCCCTGCGTTCTAATCTTTCATTTTGGTATTTCCAGGAGAAATGCGGTAGAACTACCGAGGTCTTGGCGACCGCGGTTGCAGGGGATTGTAGTCGCGCGCCGAGGGTAGCGTTGGCGAAGCACCCGGGGAAGCAGCACCGGGGGAACTCGGGTTCGGTTTCGCGCCTGGCAGTCCCGATGGAGCTTGTACCCCAGGTGGTTGCATATTCAGCGGCAAGGCTCCCTCGATCTTTCGAATCTGAGCGTTGATTTGCCCTGTTCTCAGACGCATCGTGGCTGAACTGACCTGGATCGATTGGCCTGCCTCGGAATTGTTGTCGCCTCCAATTCGTCGTATCGTCGCGGGCCGCTGCACGGTACCTTCGATTCGCACCACATCGTCGACCGCTCCATATCCGATCCGATTCGCATCGACGACCACATCTCCCGATTCGGTTCGACTCGTCAGTTGCGATGCACCCAGTGCGTCGAGCTCCCATGCTCCCTTAGGGCGCAACGCGGCCCCTTGATTGAAACTCAAGCTCGAAGCATCAAACAGATTTAGCTGATCGCATATCAATCGCGACTGATTCATTCCCAATCGCTCGGAGTTTCGAACATCGAGTTGCTGTTCCCAATTGGCAATCGGCCCGAGCAATCCGGCCACCTTGTCATAGAACGAGACGATCCTCTGCGGCACGGACCCTTCCATTCTGCCAACAAAAGTCAGATGCAAGCACTGAAGAGTCTCCTGGGATGCATTCGCGCCGATGGCTCCTAACTGCGGTTGCGAGGCCAAAGGGCTGGTATTCGAGAATCGTCGGCTCCATAACTGGCCGGGTCCGTAACCTATAAAGGTCTTTGCCGGCACCTGAAACTCTAAACGCGGCAATACGAAATTCTCAGCCGAACGACGGACTCCTGCCAAATCGGTTTGTACCGCTTTGATATCGACGTCCCCATCGAGTCGCACTACTTGCACCTCCGGCTTGCCAGTCGAGCGTGTCCCTTTTGTATTGGCACTGGAGGGGTTTGAACTGGGTAGTTGGAATGCAACCCGCTGGGACATGTCCAACGTGAGCGTTCGAGCGTTGGCAAGAAGATGCCATAGTGTGGTTGGGTCGCTCTGAAGCCTACAATCGAGTGACACTCCACCCCCGAATCGGGCATTGCGACCATCGAAGGTCATACGCTCTGCCCACTGAATCCTAGGGGGGGATCTCCATGTCCAACTACCGTCGTTGGGCTCTTGGGATAACGCTTCCTGGGGTAGCACCAGTTCACCTGGATGGTTGATCCAAAACAACTGATCGTTCTGAGAAAGTTGCAGTTCATTGGCCACGACCCAACCGGTCCCCACTGCGATCTTTGCCGGCTGGCCAACCAAGTAGACGTTCGACCGATCACTCGACTCGCTCTGTATTACCAATTTGTCGCCCGTCGCAGTCAATGGCCAAGGCGATTCGTCAGACAGGAATTCTCGCAGAAGTGTAAAATTGCCTTCGAGAGCAAGATTCTCGACGATGCTTTCGCTACCGATACGGATGATATCCGCCTCAAGGGTCTTGCCCGTAACACTCATTGCGGGGGTTGCTGCAGCCACCCTCGGCAGGGCAGTTCGAGGTCCCGAGTTGATCGCCGTGCCAGCAGCGCCAGGCGCGAGTGTGGCAGGAGCACTCGGCGCACTTAAACCCGGTGGCACCAACGTAGAGCTAGCCACCCCAGAAGGATCGCTAGGAACTCTTTTCTTGGAATTCGATTCGCTAACCGAGTATCCTGCCCGAAGCGCTTCCTGGGGGTCCAAATGTCGGAACCGAACCGCCATCGATTCGACCTGCGCGCTGAGCTCAGGAGTTTTCACAAGGACCTGCCCATCGGCCGAGATCGAATCCGGAACGAAGGTCGGTAATTGACCCTCCGGGTAATAGGGAGCAAGTTTACTTGCTATGGTCCCATCGACCGGTAGGACCCACAGATTGAGTCTCTCGGCTACGAAACGACCACGCTGCGAGCTACTGATATTGGCTCCACCATCGATCGATATCAAATCCCGTTGTTCGTGGGGGCGAATGGACAAGCGTTTGCTCCAATGCAGATTCCAAATCTCTCCCTCTTCGGATTCAACCTGAGCTTGGCCAATCCCATCGGCGATCACCCATCCGAGCCGCGTGAACTTGGATGCCGAACCATTGGTGAGGACCTCAGGGTTTTGATACTGAATGTTTGGCGAAGTGATCTGGATATTCCCCCGCTTGAGAAACACACGGGAGGAATTCTTTGGCGCGGCACCGGGCAAAACATTGCTCAGGCTGATCATGCCGTGCACCATATCCATCACCAAATGCTGCCCGTGTGCTTCGGCCTGCATTCCAGGAGCATGGAGTCGAATCCAACGGCTTTGATCGTTCGGGTCCCGACCGGGAAGCCCAATGGCCTCGAGTCGATCGAGCCTCCAAGCCGATTGCCCCTGAGCTTGGTCCCAACCGACATTGAACCTCAACTCGTTGCAGTCAAAGGTGTCAATCGGCTTGCCTTGAACCACATGTTCCAAATGCACCCCATCCATAAAGGAGGCTTGCGATTGATGGAACTGAAATTGAAACCGGCCACGGCAGTCGAGCTTGGCATGTGCCTTCAATGCTCGATCTGCTCCCGTAGGA
>JBJTAQ010000271.1:0-18794 GCA_046090945.1 Pirellula sp. | reverse complement strand
GACCGTCGAGAGAATCGTGCCTGATCCGTTTTCCACCGTTTGCAGATAGCGGCGATTGAGCGCGTCGTAGCCGAAATGCACTCTTTTGGTCAGTGTGCCAGCCGAGGTTCTGTACCGAACGTCCGTCAATCGGTCTCGATGATCATAGGTGTACTCGATGTACGAATTGTCCGATTTGAGCGTCCGACGGGTCATGTTCCCGTTGGCGTCGTAGAGGAAATCCCACGTCGCATTCGATGTCAGGCGATTGTCCGCGCCAGTGACGTTTCCAGAGCCTGTCCGGTTGCCGTTCAGGTCATAGGTAAAGCTCTGATCAGGGGCGTTGGCATAGTCGATCGCGCTGAGCTGGTTGGTGGGGGTGTAGCTGTAGGTGGTCAGACCATCCGCCGACGACGTTACCGAACTTAGCCGATTTCCAGCGTCCCAGACGAAGTCGTAGCTGGCAAGGACGGTGCCCGTTGCTCGCTGGTGCTTGATCGACTGCACGGTCGACTTGAGCTGGTTTTGCGCGTTGGTGTAGGAGGAGAGGGTCTCGAATACCGGAGCCGCATACCCAACATCCGAGAATCGCTCGGTGCGGACCCGGTTTCCGGCCTGGTCGTAGCTGTAGCGGATGCTCTTGGTATCGGTCATTGGACCGGTTTGTTGGAGCGTCGCAACTTGGCCGTTGGCGGTATAGGTATACGAAACCTTCGAATCGAACGTGGCGGAAGCTCCCAGGCTGAGAGCAACTTCTCGGACTTGGCCGCCCGCGTAGATGTAATCCGACTGGGCGATGACACTCGGCGCGAGGGTTTGTTTCTCCCGCGAGAGCAATCCATCGGTATAGGTGAACTCGAGGCTGGTCGCAGAGTCACTGGCCGAGGTCATTTTGCCGACTGCGTCGTATTGGAAGTTGAGGGTCTCGATCACGTTGGTCCCAACCAACCATTCTTCCTTGGTCGGGTTCGAACCGTTCCCATAAGTATACTGGATCTTGTTCCCGTCGGGCTTGATGACCAGCGTTTTGCGATCCGCCGCATCGTAACCGAATGTTTTGGTCTGAGTCAGGGCATTGGTCTCGGTCAGAACGCGATCGTAGATATCGTAGGTCCACGAGGTCGTTTGGCCGTTCGGTGTCGTTAGAGAGATTTTCCGGCCCTTGACGTCATAGACCGTGGTTGTCACCCCCCCATCGGCATCGGTAACGCTGAGGACTCGGCTCCTTTCATCGTAGGTGTACGATGTCGACAGGGAGTTCGGATCCGTTTGCGACAAGACTTTTCCCCAAGCGTCGTAGGTCCAGGTCGTCGTTTGTCCGGCGAAATTCGTGTGGCTGATCACGCGATCGAAGGCGTCGCGAATCCAGGATTGCGTCCGTCCAAAGGCATCCGTTTCGCTGAGTAGATTGCTGTAGATGTCGTGGATATAGGTCGAGGTTCCCAGACCGGTCTCTGTCCGAGATTTGGTTCGCCCTAGGTAGTCGGAACTCATCGAAATCGAGTGCTCCGGTGTGTACGGTTTGGAGCTCTGCACCGTGGATATGCCCGTCGAGGCGTTGGTCGTTCGAATAGTTGTTGCCAGCGATTCGTCGATACTGCTAGTTTCTTTGCCTTTGTACGTTCGGATGATCGAATCGGACACGGAGTTGACCGAGATAACGAACTGCGAGGCGATGCGAGAAAGGCTATCGAAAGCCGTTCGGGTCCGCTCTTGGTCTTTGATCATCTGCACGCGATTACCAGCCGAGTCGAAGGCATTGGTAATATTTGCCTCGCCCGTTCGAATGACGCCGAGAGACATGCCGATCCCTGTTTCCGAGTCGTCGAAAGTCGAGGTGGTGGTTCGCAGGTTGGTTGTCGAGGATTCTGCACGCCCAAGTTTGTCGAGGTTGACGGTGCGGTCGACCGTATACGAACCTGTCCCGAATGCCTTTTCCGATTGAACGACGGGACCCGCTACTGAGATCTTCCGCTTCCACTTTTGAAGCTGAGGATGATTCATATTGGGGCTCTGTCCATTGCTACCCGCCACGGCAAACGTATCAATAGATTCTTCGATCCGATAGTCGCCTGCTTCATTCCATGTGTATGAATACGTGGTCAGCTTGGGGAGTGCGGCGGTGCCCGACGTAGACAATTGGCTCGGAGTCGTCACTTGCAGGAGTCGCCCCTGTGCATCGGTCTTCGTCCTTGAGATCAAGTCGTTGTGATCCGTACTGACGACGGTCAATGAATCGTCAAAATAATCGGTGTACGAAGTGCGACCTGCATAGGTCGATTGACGTTGTCGATTGAGTTGGTCGTACTCCCAGGACTGGGTTAGGTTCACACCGGTATCAACAGGAGAGCTTTGCTGCTTCAAGTTGCCCATGATGTCATATTGATAAGTGGTCGAGACTTTGCGTGGACTGATGGATTCGACGACCCGTCCGAGCGCATCGGTTCTGGTGGAGGAGGAATTGCCAACTCGGTCAGTGGTAAGGGTTAGCAGCATGTTGTTCTCGAAAGAATACTTAACCGTGCTGATTCCGACCCCTTCCTCAATTCCAAACATGGGATCTTTGGAAATGACCAGCCGACCACGCGTGTCGTACAGATTGGCGGTGACGGCGGTGACCGGTTGAGCCGCGCTCGAGCGACGTGTTTCGGTCGAAAGGAGAACTAAACCCGTCGGTCCTGTGATTTGGTAGAACGATTGACCGTAGGTTGCCTTGACATCGGAACGGTACATCAAGTTCAGCTCGTCATACGAATTGATTTGCGGTGCTGCATCCCCAATTTTTTGGTAGAGAACGTTTCCGCGATTGTCCATGCGGATCTCGGTAATGAGTTGCTGACTGCCGCTAGCGTGTGCAGCTTGGGAGCTTTCAATTCTGGTCGGTCGATCGATGCGAATGTCGCCGTACGTGAACTTCTGTAGGCCACCTTGCAGCAAGTTGTCGGTCAAATGGACTCGGCCTAGTCCATCCGTCTCGTTCATGACCACGTCGACCTGGTTCGTTGTCGGTTGGCCGCTCGCGTCAATGGCCCCGGCCACGTTGGGTGTGGTGATCCAAGAACGGGTGCCAAAGTAGCTGCCGGAACTTGAGACCAAGTTGGCGCCGTGTTGATAGTAATTGACGCTCAGAACCCTGTTGTTGATGAGGTCTTTGGTTTGCTTTAGGCTGCCATCCGAGTAATAGGTGTATTCCATGTCCTGACCAACACCTGTGTTGGCGCCGAGGTTGCGGTTGAAATACTGCAATCCGGCTGCGACCTTGGTTCCAGCCAAATTCCTGGCAGCGTTGTAACGATGCTCTGTAATGATGCCGTTGCCATCAATGGACTTGAAGAGCTTGCCGTCGGCGAAGTACTCGTACTGGGTCCTTGAAAGGACCGGCCCCTGGGGGGATATGGTTTTCTCTTCCCGCAAAAAGCCCCGCAAATCGTACGTTGTGAGCTCGGTCGAAAGAGTCTGCGATCCAACCTTGGTGATTTTGGATGTCGGAAATCCCGTGCCCGGATCATAGGTCAAAGTCGATTCAACGACATCATTTCCGTCCAGAACCTGCACCTTTTCCGGAAGGGCTCGCGAGTTGTAGGATGTGTATTTGGTCTCCAGGCCGAGCGTGTCCGTGTGCGAGAGCAAGTACTGCTTGCCATCGTATTTCCATGACTCCGTGTAGTCCGAATTCAGGTATCGATCGATCGACATACTTGCTTTTCGGCGATCGTCATTGAGGATGTAGTTTGTGGTAGTCTGTTCGAGAAGGTTCTTGTTCTTCCCTTTGTCGAAACCTTCGATTGGTGCATTGACTTTGGAAACGACCAAGGCGCCGACCGATGCGCCACGCTCGTTGTCGGTCTCGTATTCATTGACGGTATGTCCACCGGCATTCAACGTATAAACAACATTTCCACGATAGTCGGTGGGATCGTACTTGGGGGTAACATCGTCGACGGCAATCGAGTCGTTCGCAGCCAGCTTGTACGACTGCTTGATTTGGTAATCGTAAACATAGAATGTCGTTCGATATTGATTGGCACCTGGGACAAACTCTCGTTCGGACTGGACTGACCCCAAACCGTTATAGACGTATTGGGTTTCATTGATCTTGTTGCCTGCGAATTGCTCTTCGGTACCTACGTGCTGGGCTCGTTGATTGAATTGATACAGTTTGCGCCAGGTCCCAGCGCTGGACACGGAGCCGGGGCCAACGAACTTGTCGATACTAGTGATTACTTGTTTCAGTTCGGTGACTAGTTGCGAAAGACGATTCCGCGTGTTCGAGAACCCGACCGTTCCTGCGTTGTCCAACCAAAATGGGTCGAGATTGCCGACCGTTACCTTGTTTGCCATTCGGCGCCCTGTGGCGTATTCGATAGCGACCGAAGAAAGTACGTTTGTCTGAGTATCGAGCCATTTGTCTGCCGTCAATAAACCGGCAGCATTGTATTGAAACTGATGATTGGCACCCGGGGCTACAAATCCACCTGCGCTGGCATTGTTTTCCTCGATATTCACCAGTTGCTTACGATTCATGGTCGTGTCGGCCGTAGGGACTTCCTGCAAAGTGATATCGTAGATTCTCGATCCGATCACGATCTTATCGATCATGTAATCTGCATCATAAAAAAACGTTGTGTCGCTCGAGTCGCTAGCTCGCGCCAAGGTGATGACCGGATGAGGTAGGGAATCGGACGTGTTCCAAACAAAAGATAAACCACGGCGTTGCGATTCCGCTGTGGTGGCATGAACGAAATTGACACCGGGCTGCTCGATGCGATCAATGAGCAGGAACGGCTTGTTGTGCATCGTCGATTTCTTAGCCACATACTGCGTTCCATCCGCGGTTGTATAAGTGTATTCGCCGCCAGAAACGGTGAATCGACCGAATTCCAAGGGTGGCTTTTGGTAGTCAGGAAAATCGATCCCGAATCCGCTAGCTCCAACTTGGATCGGAGTCAGTTCGCCTGAATATCCGAAGTTTGCGAGCGTGACCGGACTCGCATCAAAGACCTTTGTGCCCTCGCCAGGAAAGTGCATGAGGATTCGATCGTCTTCCACATCGGTCGTTCCGCGATCGTCAAAGATGTAGCTCGGTACCCCCTGGAGCATCCAGCCAGCTCCGAACGGATTCGCGTACTCTTCGTTGAGTCCTTTGGGATTGGTGGCGCTAACGACCTCCAACTGATCGCCGACCAGGATCGGAATCTCGCCCTTGATCGAGTAGACGACTGGGGTGGTACCCGAGTTGACCGTTAACTCAAGTTCCCAAATATACAGGCCAGGATCTTTCGGCAGCGACTGGGGCTGAATCGCGAGGATGTACTTCTCACCGCTTTGAGCTGTAACGGCAACATTCGCTGTGGAGAATGGGTAACCGACCTCGACTTGATTGCGATACAGCTTGAGCTTTCCCGATAGCGAGGTGAGAGCCGTTTGGCTATTCTTCCGAGCGACAACTGCGTAGATGATAGGCGCGTTGGCGTTTCCGTCTCGAACCAAACTCGAATCATGGATGAGTCCCTGGAGGCGGAGCTCTGCTTTGCCGCCCGACTTGTCGAGAATCATGGAGTGCGACGTCTGCACATCCCCCGTGAACGTGTCGACTACGATATCTCCACCCAGATACTTCATGTTTCCATACTGGACATCTGCAGACGTAAAGGTTGAGACTTCGAAGCTATTTGCGTTCACTGGAAGCGTCTGAAGCGCCAACTCGGGGACGGTTCGAATCCAAGGTCGGCTTTCAAAATCCGGAACACCACTTGATGCTCTCCACAAGGAATTCGTCAAGTATGAGTTCTGAACTCGAAACCGCACCTCCACTTCCCATCGGTGCTCGACGGTCTTGTACGTAACATTCCCCTGTAAATCTGTTTCTTTCTCACGCTTGGTCGAGCCGTCGGAAACGACAAGCCACAATGTTGGCGAGGTGGTTCCTGCGGTCCACTGTCCATTGGTGCTTTGGATATCAGCGATCCGAACTTCATTCCGAATGTCGATCGAGTACTGATCGACCTTGGTCACGATCAAATTGCGCTTTGTTGTTGTCGACCCTAGTACGAATTGCCCGACTTCCTTTCGGATATCATTCGGATAGGGGTCGACCGTCGGCGGCGTCGCATTGGGATTGCTCGTGTCCAAGCCAAACAGCGTATCGCGGACATCGACAATCTTCAGCTTGGTGAGGTCTGTTCCATCGTCGGTAAAGATGTCGCGCAGGTCAATTCGAACGCTCTTCTCGTTATAGTAGTCTTCTTGGGCTTCGAGATAAATCGTTCCAGGCAAATACATCCGATTGTTGGAATCGACTTGGTGCCGTTGATGTCCAATGAGCGCAGGCAAATTGTTGGTGACAGCAAGCTTGATTTCCTGAGTCTCGTACTTCTTCCCGGTGGTTATACCGACATAGCTGACGCTAAACTTCTCTAGCCCGGTGAATCGAATAATGTGTCCGTCGGCGTCGAGCTCAGGTTTGAGTGCTGCCCCCGTATTTGGGACATAGGTAATGGTTCCGTCGGTATTGGCCGTTGCCGTTCCAAAACTGAGCGATCCCGGCACCTCCAATCGCACGTCCTCGTCGCGTCGGTAGTCGTGGCTTGGAATAGGCGAAAATGTCAGTGACTGACTCAATGGGACGACCCAGTCGGCATTGACGACGTCGGCTAACTCCGAAGAAATAGGGGGGAGGCTATCTTCGTCTTCTTCTCCGCATTTCTTGATGGGCAAGGATCCGGAGAGTCCGACTTGCCATTGTTGCTCTTCGATATGGACGAGTGTTTCCGTCCATCCCGCCATCGTACCGATCTGGTAGTTGTTGTACTGTGGAAGGAAGGATGTGTTGTCTATCGTGTAGGTTGTCGAGGTGACCGAGATCTTCGGCGGGAAGACTTTGTTCGCTGGCGTTGCGTAGGGTGTGGAGTTTGTATCGAGCAAACCTGGCTTCGCTCCCGGGACAGCCTTGCACGCCTGAATTGCCATTCGGGTTGGGTTGGTATCGTCGTCCAGTACTCCTCCACGTGCTGGAGCCAGTGCAATGGATTGCCCCCCCGTGCTAATCAGCGTCGGCACGACTTCAAACACCCGGTTGGGACCTGGAAGATTGTTGTCCGTAATCGGCACGGAAAGGGTGAAGGACTGCGTATTCGACGTGAAGACAAAATTCTGAGAGACTTCCGGGATCGATCCCGTCAGCGCATTTGTTGCCACTTGCACCGTAACGGGCGCCGAGATAGTCCCTTCCATTCGGACCTTGAACTGCAGGGTGGGTTGGTTCTCGAGATCGATCACGCTGTCCACGACAACCTTGGCCACAGGAGTCGACACCGGGTCATCGTTCGTGATCGATGTTGTCACGCCCGAGGGGAGTGTAATGTATGCGCTCAACGCGGGAGTCGAGTGCTGGAACGAAACTGAGTAAGTTTCGTTGGGTTCGTTGGTTGTGTCAGGGTTCGAAAAAATCGCAAAGGTACGCTTTTGTCCATTCAGGCCGTTGAAGAAAGACGCGCCGATCAACTCGTTCACCTCGTCCTGAGGGGCGAAGTCCGCTGCGTTCGTGGTGCCATGGACAACGTCGTGCAACAACCAGATGCCACCCTCGATTTCCCCTTGCATTGTCACCTCATACTTCGCACCCCTTCCCTCAGCGATGGTTGCTGGATACGAGACTGTGAAGGAGATAGAGTCGCTGTCCGGAGCGATCGTTGCGTCGATTTGCCGTACAGGGAAGTAGACGTTGCTCGGAGACAGAAGGCGAATGCGGAACTGTTCCGTGGACTCGAGAATGGAGTCATCCTTAACGGCAATCTGAACCGTCTTTGTGAGCTCTCCCGATGCAAAACTCACGGTTCCGAACGGGATCTTATTGTTGACGAAGTCCTCTGCATCTGCTGGATTGGTGCCGATACCTTCAACCGTGTATCCCACGTCCAGGGTGCCAGTCGTTACAGCACTCCGAGTAAGTAGGAAACTGTAGTAGGTCGTACCTGCGTTGGTTTCGGTGGCCGAGGTTGCGGAAGAGGCTGAAAGTGTGACGATGGGTACAAATTCGTAGGCTCCGATGTCCAGTCCCGTCAATTGGCTCGGCGTGTAGGATGCGACCCCCGTGCTTCCCGTGTTTTGGGAGTTGAAAAGTCGTGGCGCGTACCTGCCATCGGTGAGTACGACAACGTCCGTGGACAGTCCGAGACTCACAAACGGTTGATTCAGCACACCTCGGCTACCGCTCATGCTGGTGATGGTTCGTATCTCACTTGCGCTCATGATCATGAAGGGAGTAGGCGGCAGCGACTCGGGATGATCAAAATCAAGCATGACAGAACTGACCGCATTCACGTGAACTTTGGGGAGGTAGTTCCCCTGCGCGGCATCGGCGGCATTGATGGCAGGGCTATTTGACTGCAAAGCCAGTACTGGCAACGACGTGGACGTGAGCGATGAGAGCGCCGAGAGCTTGGGGTCGATCGGAGATGCTACGGTTCCTGTTTGGTCATTCAGGATCCAGAATCCGTCCATTCGGATCGGTGCATTCGCTGCGTGGGCAGCAGCGGTTGAGCCATTGTAGCCCCGTAGTACCGTCCAGGTGGTGCCAGCAATCGCTGTGACTTGGAGCAACTCGGCGTCGATTTTAACCACAAATGGAAGCGCTGGCACTACGCTGGGTGCCGCGTCGATTGCCAGTGACGACTGATTACTTGTCATAACGGACGCGAGACTGCGCTCTGCGATCGGTGGAGCGCCAATGAGATTGCTTCCGAGCGACTTGAATATTCCCTTGAGATCTGGCTGTCCCGCAGAGGTATTCTTTGCGACAAGTGCATTGCCGAATTGGTTGTTGAGTCCATCCGCGACGACGCCGCCTATGATGGGTGCCGAATTGTTCGCAATCGTGGAGCTGAGGATCGTCAAATTCGCCGTCGAATTCGTATACACAGCACCAGCCGACACGGTTGCCGTGTTTCCGGAGATAGTACTTCCCGAAACCGTGACGGTGCCGCCGATGGAGTGCACGGCCCCACCACTCCCCGCGGTGGAGTTCGCGTACAGGCTCGAGTTATTGATCGTCACAGACCCGTTTAGATTCGAGATCGCACCACCGTTAGCAGCGCTACTACCGGTCAATGCAGAGCGATCGACAACGAGTGTTCCGCCATCGACGAAGACGCCTCCACCGACTCCAGAACCTGCGGCTCCGGATAGTTTGATGTTCGCAATGCGCAGTCGCCCGGAGCTTGAGACACGCATGGCCCGAGATCCGTTCGCGTGGATATAGGTGTCGGCTGCATTGATCCCCTGAATCTCAACGGTCGATGAAATGAGCAATTCACTGGTCAGGGAGTAGTCGCCCGCAGGAACAACAACCGACGAAAAACCAGGGCGAGCATTTGCTTCCATGATTGCAGCTCGAAGGCTGACGAGCCCCGAACTGGTGGTGACTTGCCCATCCCCAGGCGCAAGATCGGGGAGATCCGCCGATGTGTTCACTCGCCAGATTGATGCTTCATAGGCGCCGCGGTCGATCGTTGAATTGAGATTTCTGAAACCGCCATAGGTATCCGAAAGCAGGATGGCATTGGATTCAGCAGGGTGGCTTGCCGCAACGGTTCCGAGGATTCCACGCACGATGTTGACGAGGGTCGTGCCATCGTTATTTCGAGTGACAACCGTCGCCAGCATTTTTTCGTCTCGGATCTGAAGGGTTGAAAGATCCGGGATCGTCGCATCGCCCTTGACAATCAGCTGGGTAGCGGCGGCTGAGATGCTCGCAGTCAGAACCAGCATCGAGCTGTTGAAGCCGGGCGACTGTTGATCGTTACCCCAAATGAAGGGTTGACCGGAGCGTTGCTCCAACGGAGTGCCATTCCTCAAAGCGCGACTGACGGTCAACAAACGATGGTTGGGATCGATGCCATGAACCTGAAGCGTTTCCCGTCCAAATTGAGCTACGAAAGGAGCAGTCGAAGGAAGCTGGAAACCTGGGGATACTGTGACGAATGTGCCTCGGTCCGGCACGATCCCGAGTGGCTGCACTTGTTGGGTCGTACCCTGAGCTGCACGCGTTACCGTCATATTGTTTCTAGCGTGATCCAGCGCCGTGACGATCATCCGTTCTGCTCCATAGCGAAGCAGGAACGGTACGGCTGGTAGTGGAGTTGTATCCTCCACATTGATCTGGATCGAAGTAGCTGTGCCCGCGAGCACATCGGTACCGTAAACGGCATCGAGAACAGTCTGCTCTTTGGCTGCGGCAGCGAAATCGAATCCGCTGTTGTTCCCGATGGCCTCCAGCTTCTTGTCGTTGATTGCGACAATCAGACGCGATGCATGCGACGGACTGACCGGAATGGGGTCTGTGGCAATTCCTGCACGTATGCCATCAAATGGCAGAATCATGTCTGCGACACGCAAGTAGCCTGGATCATTCGTCGCAGGAACTGAGTTTGCGGCTGAGAAGAGAAAGCCGGTCAGTTCCGCCACGGTACCTTTTGCCGCGGCAACCGGCGCCGTGTTCTCATATCCGCGCACAACGGAAAGGAAGTGGCCATCGGCATTTGGATCGGGACGCGTGCCGCCACGGACATACATGACTTCCGTTCCGAGGCGAATCTTTCCGCCGACCATTCCTGCTAACGGAAAGGGCAGATTCGGAACGTATATGGACGTGTCGGCTACGTTGATGGCATTGCCGATCTTTGCGATCCCAACGGCTTCAATCAGTTGGACATCGATCGCACCACTGTACTGGAAATGGAGTTTCGCTGAATCAAGTCCCTCGAAGCCACCCGAAAACAAGGATCGTATCGGGTGGGATGACGCACTCGATCCAAGCATCCCGCGCGAGACCGTGATCGTCTTCGAAACGCTGTCAATGCTGTCTACACGAACGATCTCGGTTCCATGCAACAGGAAGAAGGGCGCAAGCGGAAGCCCCGCTGTGTCTTCCAAGTAGAAACGGGTGTCGGAGCCTGAGTTTGAAATGACCTTGCCAAAGGCGATCTTCGTACCTGGCCGAATGTCGGAGTTCGATGTGTCGTAGCGAGCACGCACAACGGTGAGCTTGCGTGTGGTTGTGTTGACTGCGGTGACATCCATGAGTTCCCCGTCGACGCTGGCCACAAATGGTAAGGTAGGAAGGTTCGCAGTGCTCGCAACGGCGATCTCTGTGTCATTGATGAATGCATAACCTTCCGTGGTCGACTCGAATGTTGTCGCGACCGACATGACGATTCGCTTGTTGATGACATATTGGTTTGCAGCCAAATTAGAATCAATGACGGAATTCTGGCCAGAAAACCCAGTGGTAATCCCTGAGTCGAGTGCTGGACTGTCTGCCAATGGCATGACGATCGATTCGGACGATCCTACCGGCACATATCGAGTGATACGCGGGTCGATTCGTGTGTTCACCGCCCACGAGAAAAACAATGCAGATCCAGAAGCGAATGAATTGGTGGTGCTCGGTGGTCGAGCCACGGTCACTTGATAGCCACTGACCTGGGTCACCGTCACGTTCTCCGTGGTTGGCGTTGTGACCAAACTGCCGTCAGAGTTGTAGCTCGGAGGTGCGACGATTTGCGCGTTGAATGGGACCGGAGGAAATCGACTGGCATCATCGATCTGCAGGATGTTGGTCGAGGGGGTGATCGATGATGTAAGAGACACTCGTTCTCGTGAGAAGGCTTCGTAGGCGGGTAGCCCGAACTTATCGGTCGCTTTCCAAAAGCCATTGGTACTCCATGCAAACAGCGAGTCGCTTGGATGTAGCTGTGCCGTTGTACCGTTCACACCCCGCTGAACCGTCAGTTCGGTGATGTTTTCTTTGTCACCCGAAACTGGGTCGCGCATTTCGGTAATGCCAGTGACGAGAACGTATTCACGGTCCCAGTTCCTGCCGTTGATGTGTCCCACTTGCGCTAGAAATGGAAGTGGAGGAAATAGGAGTGACGGAGTTTCGATTCGGACCTTGGTCTCCGTGGTCGATAGCTGATTTCGCGTGGGTATCGTTTTCACTTCTGCTTCGTCGGCCAAATTTCCACCCAAGGACTGAAAACTTCCTCGGACTGCGGGTGGTTGCTTGGATTGGACCGAGGGTTGCCCCGAGAAGATGGAGTTCTCGATGGTCATTGATGGTGAGTCATCCACCCAAGCGCCGTCGCTCAACATTGCCTCGGGTGCCAAGGGAATTCTGGAGAAACTGAACTCTGGTAGTGATTCGTAGCGGGTCCGGAATGTTCGTACGTCGGCTGTGTTTTGGAATATCTTCGCCGTGGTCTGATCTGAGAAACCCGAACCCGCGTACACCTCGGCAGGGAATCGTGAATTGTTATAAAAGGTTGCGCTTTCTAGGATCGTTGTTGGTGTATGCGGATGCACGAAATTGTAGATCGTTTCGGAACCACCCGGGTACAGCGATACTTCTGAGTGGTTGTCCGCGAAGACGGCGTTTGTGACGCTCAGCCCACCCGATACTGCCCATACCTGAAATGGGTACTGGTGCTCTGATGCACGGGTAAGGTTTCGCCCACGAATCACATGGAGGACTGCCCCCTCGATCTTCGTGACGGTCATGATCTCGTTGTCGATCAGAATGTCGAAGGGCAAGTTGTACTTTGCGAACTTGACAGGATCTCCCACCGAGATACGGTTTTGAACGTGGTCGATATAAATCTTGACAGAGGATGTCCTTGGATGCGAGACCGGTTTGGTGCGTTCGACGGTGAGCGACGTTTGAAACCGATTCAAGGCGGTGACTTTGACAACCTCATCACCGATCAATAGTCTCACAGGAAGTGGCAGCGACTCAATGGCCGCATAGCTATGGACGAAAATCTCGGTTTGGTTGGGATCAATGTCCGCAGCGATGGGCAGCACGCTCAACTCGGACTTCTCGATGAACTCATGCACTCCCAAGTTCCGAATCGCTGTCGAGGTCGCATAGAATCCTGCCGTGTTCGACGTGTATTCGATTCTCGAGCCATCGAGCTTCAGATTTCCCGACTGGTTGTAGAGAACGGGAGCCCCAGGTTCGATGCCAGGATGATTATGGTCGAAGCGAGAATTGCTGATTGCCATATCGGCATTCACGCCGCGATTGGTGATGAGCCCGCCGTTTGCGGCTGATATGGTATTGTTTTGGAATTGAACATCGTCGATTCGAACCCAACCGTTTTCATTGACTAAGCCTCCTGCGTTGGTGGCCGTCCCTCCATTGTTCGAGTAGGTGCTGTGAGAGAACGTGAGTTTTCCTGCATAGTCGTTCCGGATTACGCTCGAACCGGCCGTGTCGATGTTGTTGGATAGAACTACATTGTCGAGTGTTGCCGTTCCATTGTTGTACAGGGCACTTTCTCCATAGATTGTGTGATTCGAGAGCGTTGAGTTCCCTCGCATGGTCAGGGTGCCAAGGTTGTAGATCGCGAGTCCTTTGGTGGCGACCCCGGATGCGAGTACTTGGGAGTAACCAGCGTTGGAATCGATCTGCGACGCGCCTTGAATGGTCGTCGTTACACCCGAATTTAGGTGTAAAGATCCGCCCGCAATGTCTGCAAGATTACGGCGGATGATGCTTTGCCCATCGATCGTGATCGTGCTCGGGTTGGCATAGATCGCACCACCTCTCCCGACTGCCGAGTTGTCCTCAATAGTCGACTGCTGATCGACAAGCAATTCTCCGGATTGAACATAAATGGCACCGCCATCCACTGCAGAGTTCAAGGAAATCTTGGATCCGAAAACCTCAACGCGACCGTTCTGCGTATAGATCGCTCCTCCGCGAACCGCTGAATTCTTTCCACTCCATATCGATGAGTTGAGATAAGGGTAGAAAATCTCCGATTGCTTGAGCGTAACGGTACCACCGTCGTTGAAAATCGCACCACCATTCCCGCCATCAAGAGTCGTGCCGTCGGGACTTCGGAAGCCTGCGAGCTTTACCTTTTCAAGTGTCAACGTGGAATTCGGTCCAACTTGAAATGCCCGATCGTTCAAAGCAAAGTACTGAGGGCCCGTCTGTGAATTGGACACCATCCAATTCGCAGTGATTACCGTCGGCGTGTCGTTGCCCAAGACCCTGATGTTTCCCCAGACGTCCAAATCTCCCGTTTGCGAGTTTTGCTCGTTGTTTCCTGAGTTGCTGAGAACAACTTCTGCAATGGTCGGTTCGAAACGGACGATACCTTCCATCTTGTTCAGCGTGGACTGTTCCAAGACGCCAGTCCAGCCAGCAAGATTACTCAGTTCTTTGACCGCAGCGCGCAGCGACACCTGGGAACCGGTTGCCGTCGGATCCGTGTCGACAATTCCATCCGTGGTGGTTGGTGAGGTGTCCAGGGCGTCGTTCGTTACGTTGACGAAGTAGGTACCGAACTCGGTAGCACCGATGTCTACTTGCTTTTGCGTGTCAGACAAGCTTCCTAGATCGGGACCGTCGAGGAACCGGTCGGCTCCGCGTTGGTCGGTTGTTCTTCTGCCGTAACTGCTTCCCCGATCGATTGCGGGACTGGTTGCAACGGGCATCACCGACCGTGTGCGGCCGCCTTGATGGGAGAGCTGGCCTACCGCTCCCCACAGGACGGGCGCCAGGCTTTGCCCTCCGACTTGGTCGCGCAGGTAACTCATCGTCAACAATCCAACCGCAGATCGTGCATTTCCGATTACGTTGAAGCCATGGGAAATGAAAGTGCCGGACGTGTCGGCAATCGAACGATTGTCAACCACAAGCGAATTGCGAAGAACGAAACGACCGGACGTTAGGTTTTGGAGTGTTTCGGAGGTGTTGGTTGACGGAAGCCCGTTTCTTGCCACCGTCGAACTGAACAGCGAAACGGCACCCGTGCCGTAGTTCGAAATCGCGTCCCCTGTGAGGCTCGCGTCATTTTGCGAAAAGGTGCTATTGATGGCAGTCAGCTCGCTCGTGGACGCCAAATAGATACCTCCCCCACGGGTCGCCGTGCTATCTGAAATGGTTGAGTCCACCATGACGATGGAGCCAGTGCCTCCGGCATAGATCGCTCCACCGAGATTCGATTGGCTGTTACGGATTTCGGATCGATCCAACCACAGTTGCCCACTCACGTTGGCAGACGAGCCGTTTGCGGTGGTTGAGTAGGCACCCTGGAGTACCATATTCTCAAGCCGAAGCACACCAGTAGAAGCAACCGTGAAGAGAAGCTTCGACGACGCACTGGGATTCGGGCTGATCACGGTTAACGCTCCCGAGGCCGCACCCCGAATCGTAATGTTGCCGGTGATGCTGGGTAATCCGCTGTCCAGCAATACTGGTTGAGTGATAGTTGGTGAGAAAACAATCAGGTTGGAACCGCCTGCAGCCTGTGCATTATTGATCGCTCGCCGCAGGGACATGGTCGTCGTATTGACCACATCGGAAACGGTGTCCACCGTGTAGGTTTGGTTATAGGTTGTGGTCGGTGGAACAAGGGGAGCGAGAACGTGGAGTCGGTAACTCCCAATCGTACTGTTGTTCACGCGTCCCGTAAGAGATGTTGGGCTGTAGCTCGCGTTCTCAGCAGACGAGATCCCGATGTAGTAGAAACCTGCAGTCGTCGCCTGAAATGAGACCGATGGATCCACTCCTCCTGACGATGCAGCGGTAAAGAGCTGCGTCCCAGTCGCATTGAAAACGCGAATGCGGGACTGAAGTGTACTGCGGTCTGAGATAAACTCCGAAGCGAGTGCTTCCGCCTGAATATCGATACTCTGGCTGGCCGCGAGATTTACTTTGTAGAAGTCAACATCCTTCTCGCCATTGGAACCATCCCCGAGGTAATTACCCACCGATGCTGGAACTCCAGGAACAAACGTGATGGTGGATGCCGTCGATATCGTTTCGTTTGACTCAGGTGCCAGAGTGCTCGTAACGCCTTCTAGCCGAATTGCGTCTGCAACTAGGTTTCCCACCGATCCGGCCAACCCACTGAGTGTAATATTGACCGCGGTTCCAGTCGATGTGAAGTTCGCAAGGCGTTTCCAGTTGATCCCAGAGGAATAGAAATCATTTGGCGCGACGCTCTGATCCACCGACACCGTCGTGCCCGCAACATTGAATTGGGCGTTGGTTGCGCCATAGTTCTGCGTTCGCCAGTGCGCAGAGACATTATAAATACCTGCCGGTACGGTGAATGTCCAAGTCGCAGTGGAGCCGCTTGCTGCTGGTACCGTCCGAACATCGGATTGCCAACCGTTTCCTGTTTGTGTCCAGGTTCCCGTCGTAGTAAATCCATCGCTTCCATCGTCGATATAGATCCCACCATACGTGTCGGTTCCGACGGACTCGAGTGCATTGAGAACCAGGACGGCGATGGATTGCGTTGTTGTAAGTGTTCCATCGCTTGCCTGGACATTCAGGTTGTAAATGTTGTTGGCACCTACGTCCGTCGGCGCTTCGAAGTCAGGTGCCGTAATGAAGGACAAGACACCGGTATTGGTGATCGCAAACTTAATCGCATCGGCACCCCCAGTGATCGTGTACGTGATCGAAGAATTGGCGTCGACGTCTGCTGCCACCACGGTCGTGACATAGGTGGTCGACTCGTAAGTGGTGACGTTGGTCTGCGAATCTCCGCCGTCGCTGATGATCGTGGGTGTATCGTTCGCGCCCTGGATGACGACGGTTATTTGGGATGACGCCGTAGCATTCGATGAATTCCGAGCTGTGTAGGAAAAGACGTCTGATACGGTCGTGGATGTGTTGCGCAACGCCTGTACGGCCGAAAGAGCGTTGTTGACCGTGTATGTAAACTGTCCGTTTGACGCGATATTAATAGAACCGTAGGCACCGGTTAACGTTGTGCCGACCCCACCGTTGGGGTTACTCACCAGCCCGGCTGCCACGCCGATGACCGTGTTGCCCGACCCGGTATCGTTGGTGAGTACATTGCCAGTCGGGTTCGTCCCTGCGGTCCCATTGTTGACACCACCAGCCTCAGTCGCAATGGCTTGGTCGACGACGGCGACGAATAGGGGTAGGATCGGCTTGTTGACCGCGAACTCCGAAGTGTTTCCTGTAGCGTTTGTCGCGGTAGCAGTCAAAGTTTCGGTTCCTACGTAAACCGTGATGTAGTCGTTCAAGTCGATATTGCCGACAAACGCACCGGACGCGTTTGCTGTGAGAAAGCCGACGTAGCGTTTTCCACTGCCATTCGTGGAACTATTGTCGCTCAAGAAGAATTCGACTCTCGCGTTTGCAAAGATCGATGCTCCGCTTGCCTGAGTCGCCCCAACATAGCCGGTGAGTGTGGCAATTCCGTTGTTCAATGAAATCGTTGAGATGACGGGGGTGTCGATCGATAGGTTGGGATTCCCTGATGTGAGCAAGTCGTCATTGGGGGTTACGCCTGAAGGAGGGTCATTTGGTGCAATGAGATCGATGCCCAGTTTGGCATTACCGTAAATCGCGTTTCCTTGAATGGCGTTTCCGATTGATGGACCTGCAATCGTGATCCCTTCATTCAAATTACTGGAGATCGTGTTCTGGCTCGCTAAGATCGTTCCTCCAATCGTATTGAAACTCGAATTCTCGATGGAAATACCTACCGAATTCCCGATGCTGACTAATCCCGATGCACTTAGTCCTATGAAATTGCCTAAGACCACGTTCGAGTTCGAGGATATTTGGAGCGAGATCCCAGCTCCAGTATTTCCTGAGACGAGGTTTCGGTCCGCTGCGGAAACACCACCGATCGTGTTGCTGCTGCCACCGATTACGCTAATGCCGACACCGTTAGGAGACGATACCGTCCCGGCGTTCGTCAATCCGATGAAGTTACCAGCGATGGTGTTGCTCGAGCTGCCAACAAAAACGCCCGATGTTCCAAATTTTTGGATTCCAAGGCCCCGGATCGAGCTCCCGCTACTTCCACTACCCAACGTCAGTCCACTCGCGCTGAGCCCAGCGCTAGTTCCATCAAGCCCAATCAAGATCGTTGCATTACTTGATGTCGTGCTCGTGTTTGCCGATGCGCCCGATTGCGAATATCCATTAATGATTACTGGGCTCGTCAAAACAGGGAGCGCACCCAGCCCGGACGATCCCACCATGATGATAGACCAAGTCGCGGATCCTCCCCCGCCTCCACCAACTCCGATGCCAACTCCGATTCCACCGCCCTCGTCCCCGCCACCGCTCGTTGGTATCGCGAAGTTGATTGTATCCAGACCAGATGTATTGTTCGCGGCTATGATTGCTTCTCGAAGGCTTACCTGCCCGTCAGGCCCCTTGTTGAACGCCAGCCAGCTAATATTGTAGGTGGGATCCGAGACTATTTCGCTGTCGTTGTTATCAGCGAATGTTGTGACACTGACCGTCGCAAGTAACCTTCGATCTTCGAGGGGCTCCAGAATAAGTTTTCGCCATTCCGATCGACGATGACGATTCTCGCGTGATTTCGCTACCATTCGATGGTTACGGCCTTGCATGGGCTACTCCTTGTGTCTTGGTTCACCGGCAAGTGAAATTTGCCATATCAAGGTTAACGCATGGTGAATGCGTCCTGCACGGGGATTTCGCCGCATCGTGCGGCGAAGGTTTATCGCATACCACCAAAGTCGGAATGGAAGGGAGCAGTCCCTTGTAGAGGGCCGCTCCGAATTCCGACTTCGGGCTTCACGACACTCGGGTTGCCATCGGTTGCGATGGTAACTGTCAGTGCCGTTTGTTATCGCGACGTGTGGACTGGCATGCGTTTGCATAGCCAACTGCGTTGCCGAGGTGGTCGAATCCAGGTATGCGTCCGGTTCCAACGTCACGTACGCACTCCGGTCTCCGACGCGGGAGTGCGCACGAGGTGTGTACTGCTGGATGATTGGAGTGA
>JBJTAQ010000270.1:0-8576 GCA_046090945.1 Pirellula sp. | reverse complement strand
GATCTCCATGATTAGCTCCATAATCGCCGAGCGCACCTGCAACGCTGGCCGCGCCACTAAAAATCGGATATTTGCAACCGCACGGGAGCGTCACCCAGCGTGTGGCCCCGTTGACCACACTTCCAATGCCCTTGGTGTCGTCTGGTCCACGGCGGGCTGGACAACTGTACACCGATGGCGATGCGGTTCGAACCGAATCGTCATGCGACGCATAGGGGATCGAATAGTCCCAGCGTTGTTCGAGATTGTTGGCTTCGAGATAGGGCAAAATTCGGACTAGCCAGGTCGTCTCGCTGCCTCCGCAAGACCGGGATGCTGAGTCGCCTGGTCGAGGTTGATAGCGTGCCGGGGGGTAGCATTTGAAAGCTGCGTGGAAATTGTCTGCAGCCAAGTGGATCTGATGCAAGTTGTTTTTGCAACTCATCATCCGAGCCGCCTCGCGAGCGGCTTGGACTGCCGGCAAGAGCAAACCGACCAGCAGCCCGATAATTGCGATCACGACCAAGAGTTCCACGAGGGTAAAACCATCGCGCTGCGTAGGAAACTTAGGATTGGAGGTTAATCGCTTCATGTTGGGACTATCCGGGATCGGTTCTTGGAGGGAGTACCATGGTTGACTGACACTTCATAGTATCGGTTCACGGTGATTTTCAAGCAAATACCAATTGAAAAAAACTTTGTTTGGGGCGGACCAAAGTCCCGAAACTGGACATTTTTGCGCGGTTTAGGGGTCAAAGTGCCGTTTTTTCGTCATCCTACGATGTCATCCTGCGACCTGGGTTCAGGGTGTTTCAGGGTCCATAGCACTTGAACTTTTTTTCATGGAGCCTTGAACAATTCCGAGTTTCTACCGTACTATTGGGTACTCTTCTGGAAACCGGTCTATTGCTAACAATCGACAGAGTTTGATTTATGCCCCAATCCATCTTCAAGAGATCGCTTTGCGCGTCGATCCTCGTGATCTACGTCTGCTTTGCGGTTTTCGGATTGGGTTTGCACCATTGGAGCGGTCTTCACTCGCATACCCATAGCCCGGATCGGGATCCCGACTCACACACCCACTGTGCAGTTGAGCACTCCTGCTGCCACGATGAGATTTCGACAAGTCGGTCTCAATCCGATTCAAAACCGAGCGGTCAAAATCGATACACTTCTGACCGACACGCTTGCCAATGGTGCCAGCAATGGTGGTCGGTTGCTCAGTCATCCCAGGTTCTCAAGGCTGTCGAATCGATCTGTTTGGAGGTTGCTTGCGGTTTAACGATTCTCGAACCCTGTTCTTTAAGTAGCGGCAATCTAGTCGCTTGGAACTCCCGCGCGCCGCCTGTTCTATAGGCCTTACGAAGTTCGTCGTTTCAAGATGGAGTCGCCCGCCGACTTGCTATTCGATCGGGTGATTTCCTGATCGATGCCAAGGCAGCGTTCTCTTTGAGGCTTCGCAAGGCTAATGATTCGGTTCTGCGAAATGAATGTCGCAGAGTTCCTGTCGTGGTATCGCTAGTGGTGCTCTTGATTGGTGTTGTCATGTTGGATCAGGTTTCCAATGTATTGAACCACGATTTTTGTCCGTGGGCAAATCGTTATATCTATTGGCTTAAGCGGCCGATCGGCTGGGTCGTTTTGGCGTTCCTCTCCTCGATCTTGCTCGGGATTTATGTATCCCCGCAGGCATTCTTGGCCACAGCAGGCATTGCCATGGTAGCGATGATCGGTTTGGTGTGGCCATGGATCTCGATGCTCGGTATCCGTGGCGAGATGGTTTGGGATGCGCTTCGGTGCGAGGAAGATGAATCGATCGAAACGAAATTGGTGATCACCAATCGATGGCCTTGGCCGGTCTATGGTTTGTCATTGGACTTGGATGCAGGTTTGTGGCCGGAGGGTTGGGACAAGCAGCGGATCAGTTTGCAGCGTATTGCCGGGTTTTCCAAGAGCACATTTCAGTGGAGCACCGTGCCGCAGTTTCGCGGAGAATACCCTCGTCAAATCATGAAGCTTTGCACAGCTTTTCCATTTGGGATCTGGACCTCGAGCCAGCCGATACGGGTCTCCGAACCACTCATCGTTTGGCCTCGGAGCACACGATTGACCGACGCCCCGACGGATCTAGCCAGCCAGCAGTTCGGTACCGGTAGTCTTTCGGAACGGGTCGGGGACGAGGGTGATTGGACGGGGGTTCGCCCCTACCGTCCCGGCGACACGCTCAGGCAAGTTCATTGGGCGCAGACAGCCCGGCGCGATACGCTCGTGGTCTTCGAGCGCCAAGCCAGTGCGAGTCAAAGTGTGTTGATTCAAATCGATATGGATCGAGCTCGCAGCGCCTCGGACTCGACACTCAATGCGATGCTCCGAGTGCTGGCTTCGGTACTGAATCAATTCCAGCTTCATCATTGGTCCGTGTACGTCGACTTGGAAGGTCGTTACGAATCGACCAGCATCGCCGAGCGCTTCACACCCTCTGCTCGTATCCGATTCATGGATCAGTTGGCAATATGGAGTCCCCAAAATCCGTCGGCTCCATCCGACATCCAAGCCCGACGCGCCAGTCGAAAGATTCGGCCGAATGTTGTCCTGTCAATCTCTTGGAAGCCGATGTCTGAAGATTCATCGAGCATCGCAGGATTTAGCATAGATCGAGGTGGTTACCGGATGGAAGTAATCCCAGAGGCATCCATGGGCATGACTTGGGATGATCAACTGCAGTCGGTCTGGCAGGCGTTTTGCAGGAGCCAGAACTAAGATGATCTCGATGCAAAGCTCTCAAGCAAACAAGAGCCTACAACCGGCTTTGGGTACGCTGCTGCTGGCACTGCTTGCCACTTGGTGTATCTCGTCGCTGCGTTACGCTGGCAGCACAGATCCCATTTGGCTACTCGTGGAGATCTGGGGTTGGGTCGCTTGGTGCTGCTTGGTTCGTTTGATCCTGGTTCCTCGTTATGGAGATCGACTGAGGACGAACTATCCGAGCGCGGTCAAAGGGTGGATTTGGGGCATCGGCCTGATGATGGTTTTAACCCCGTGCTTGTCTCGCTGGATCCTCGTTGGTTTCCTGGGAAGTTCTGGCGAAGCAAACGAGTTGGTAGCCTTGGCGATGCTTCAGATGGCAGGCTTGTGGCAAGCGGCTATTGCTCGGAGCTCGCGGGAGGAGTGGTTGTCGTTTTTGATCAGTTGTTTTTTGGTCCTCTTCGGTCTAGCCTCCTCGGATCGTTCGGACATGATTCAAATCGCGGCCCCCTTTACGATTCTTGCCAGTTGGTGGTTGATGGCTCGCTACTGGGATTCGATCGAAGAAGGTTTTTTGGTTTCGCAGACTGCGCCGGTCTGGCCCCTGCGATTGTCCATTCTTGGGATCCTCGGACTCGGCGCTCTGGGCCTTTTGGCCTGGAACACGGTAGTCAAAGATGCCGCCAATCGGTTGGATGGTTTTATGCCGACTTCGGGAGGCAACCGTCAGGGGGAGAGTTGGGCGCGTCAAGGAGTCGGCGATGGCGATATGCTGATCGCCGCGAAGAACGAGGCGTTCACCTTTGGACCGGTCGACAGCGATCTGTTTCTGGAATCCGAGGTTCCATCGATGTACGACTTGGTTTCAGACCTCTATGGAGAAACCCCACCCAAGAAACGACGTTATGCGAGAGCTATTTCGCTCGATAACGAGATCAAGGAGATGGAGCGCGAAGCGACCGAGAGCAAAAAGAACAGCAAGGAATTCTCGGCCCTGCGACAACCGAAACCCAACGACAAGAAATACGAGCCTAAAGGGACCGACTCCAAAGCGATCGCTTACCTGATTGGCCAGACACCCCAGTGGCTTCGAATCGAGTCCTTTGATCGTTTTGAAGACAACGTATGGACCCATGCGGAAGACTTGGTCGACACGCAAGCGAACAAAAGCCCATCGATGATTTCGATTCAGGACAAGCCATGGATGCAAGTTCAGTTCCCACCGACGGAATTGGTTTACTCGGTTCGTGAGCGGCTAGCTGTCAAGATCATCAATTTTCAATCGCCCCGATTGCTTGCCCCAACCTTTGCAACTCATGTGCATATCGACCGTATCGACCAGGCCGATTTCTTCAGTTGGACCAACGATGGTCAGTTGATGATGCCCAATCGGGACTACGTGCCTCAGTTGACCGTCGTCCATCAACTCTACCAGATCCCGCAACTCCACGCGCTCCGAGTCCCGAATTCAGCCTACAGGCAACTATCCCACGGCAAGACAGGGCAAGGAGTACAAACGAGCCATGGGCATGGGAACTGGATCGGCGCCTACACTCGACTTTCAAGCTTGCACCAGGAGCCTTCGAGCAGAGTCCGAGCATTCCTGGATGAAGCGTTCGGTAGACTGCCAGCCAACGCGACTGATTGGAATCGGGTTGAATCGATCGTCGCGGGCCTCCGGCGCTTCGAGCACGACCTGAAGGCTGCGGCTCCGGAGGATTGTGCCGACGTGGTCGATCATTTGCTCGAGACAAAGCGAGGGCCTGACTACCTGATGGCATCGGCAGCCGCAGTGATGATCCGCCAACAGGGTATTCCTTGCAGGGTCTGCACAGGCTTTTTCGCTTCCCCGAAGCGTTTCGATCGGATCGCCAATCAGACGGCGGTTATGCCTGAGGATATCCACACATGGGTCGAGGTGCATGTGCATGGTATGTGGGTTGCCATCGAGCCTACGGGGACTTATCCGATTCCCAGAGAGCACATGACATGGCAGCAGTGGGGAGCTGAAATGGCATGGGCTTGTGGCGACTACTTCCGAAACCACCCTTATCAAACGCTCGGCGTAGCGACAACGATCGGGTCTGCATTGTATTTTCGTCAACGACTTGCGCAGGCGCTCCTGAGCAGCCTGTGGTTGATCTCGCTGCTGCTACCGACCAAGCTTCGCGTTCGCTGCAGCCTGTTGTTCTTGCGTTTGAAGATGTGGCTGTGGAATGAGCCGATGCCCATGCACTCAACGCTACAGCACTGGCTCGGACCGCAGCTTGCCAATTCGACGAGTCTATCGCCGACAGTCGCGCAGGGCTTCATCGGGATTGTTCAACGGATGGCTTATGCACCCGCCTCGGAGCAACAGTTCGACACCCATCAAGAGAGGTTGGTTGGCCAGGTTTTGCGTTCGATCATTTTTTCAGGACTGATCACGGCCGCTGCACCTCGAACAATCCATCCGGTAGGAAAGGCAAACTGAGAGAAACTGTTTATGAATAAGATCACCGAACATGTTAGCACACCTAGTCCCCGAGAGATCCAAGCTTGGGTCGGTGGCCTACGAGAGCAACTCAACCGAGTGCTTTTGGGGAAATCTCAGGTTGTCGAGTATCTGCTTGCAAGCCTTTTAGCTCGTGGGCATGTCCTGTTCGACGACCTCCCAGGCTTGGGTAAAACAACCTTGGCCAAGGGGTTGGCCAAGGCTGTAGGCGGCAAGTTCATGCGGGTGCAGTGCACGCCGGATTTGCTTCCGAGCGATGTTACCGGATTTAGCGTTCTGAATCAGAAGACACGGGAGTTTGAGTTTCGGCCTGGTCCTGTCTTCGCAGATATTCTGCTCGCTGATGAAATCAATCGCGCGACGCCTAGAACCCAAAGCGCATTGTTCGAGGCGATGGCCGAGAGGCAGGTGACCATCGATGGCCTAGCCCATCCGCTGAGCGAATCATTCTTGGTCCTAGCGACTCAAAACCCGGTCGAGAGCGTCGGAGCCTATCCGCTTCCCGAAGCCCAACTCGACCGTTTTACGATGAAGCTCAAGATCGGCTACCCGGATAGAGCCAGCGAACTCGAACTGCTGTCTCGCAACAGCAAGACCACCAGCGAATTCGAAGCCGAGCCGATTTTACGCGGAGATCAACTCGTACAACTCCAGCAAGCCGTCACGAGCGTCGCGGTCGAACAACCGGTGCGCGAGTATCTGCTGGATTTAGCCCAGAGCACGCGATCCAACCGCAGCTTTCCATTGGGCCTGAGTCCACGCGGATTGCTGCAGTGGCAACGGGTTGCACAGGCGTACGCGATGCTCTGCGATCGAAGCTTTGTGATCCCTGAGGACGTTCAAGCGGTGGCAGGTCCAGTGCTTGCCGTACGACTCACCAGCAGTTCGATGTCCACCGAAAAAGCGGTCGAGTCGGTGATATCCTCCGTGAATGTTCCTCGCCTGTAGTCTGGCCGACCTGCGAATCGCAAGGAGCGAACACTCGATGAAAAACTTAAATAGCGAAAAATACAAAAATGCGAACATGGCGAGTTTCCGATGCATCGCGACCGCCGTGTGTTGCCTTTTTCTTGCAGCCAGCTTGATGGGTTGCAAACCATCGGCAAGCCGATTGGCGGAGTTCGATGAGGAACATGAGCATTTTCCAGAGCACTGGCCGGAGGACATCCTGCGCGCCAGTGAGCGGATTTCGCAGTTGCTCGAGGGCTCTGAGACGGAAGGCAAAACCTTAGCGGTGAGTGCTGAGCTTGCGGATCTTTTCGGTTGGCTTCCGATTTTGGCTGCGGACAGCGATCTTGGGAGGGAGGATTTCGCTCGTATCGACGCTTGGTCAGCTGCTTGGACCGATCGGCTTCGGGAGCATGCCCGGGGATCCTCGGGGCTCGGAGGGCTTTCGAATATCGAGGTCTTGAAGCAGATCGCTGCGGATTTGGCTGCGATTTGTATTGCCGAGCAACAGCGGCAAGACGAATTGGTTCGGCGTTTTTCTCAGTAGCCCTTTTTTCAGGAGATCCTTTATGGACATGCAAGTCTTGGTATGGGGCGCGTTGACTCGAATGCTACAAGCTCTGGTGGCAGCCAGTCCGACGATTGTCATCGGTTGGCTGGTGGCTGCGATTTTCGAACGCATTCTAGGCCGCGAGGGGACTTACAAACTCTTCGGCGGAAACACCTGGAGGCAACTGCCGCAAGCTTGGCTCCTGGGAATGCTCCTGCCGGTCTGTTCACTTGGAGTGATTCCAGTGATGCATCAGATGCGTAAAAGCGGCATCAGCGGTGGTACGATCCTGGCCTTCGGTCTGACGGCACCTTTGTTCAATCCGATTTCGGTGCTTTATGGTCTGACTCTCTCGGACCCTTGGGCAGTCCTAGCCTTCAGTCTCAGTTCGTTGATCCTGATCACGGTATTGGGACTGCTCTGGGATTGGTTGTTTCCCAACAGCCAGATGGCCAAGGAACCTTTGGACAAGACGCCGTACGGTTTGCGCCGTATAGGAGCGGTTGCATTGTCGATGGTCCAGCAGGCAGCCAGTTGGTCGACTCTATACATGCTGCTGGCGATTTTAGGGGTAGGGATTCTCGCGGCGCTGTTGCCTGCAGGCGTCTTGCAGCGAGCCGCTGGAAAAGACGACATGATCGCGCCTCTGACGATGACTGCAGTTGCGACACTGGCATATATCACTCCGATGACGGCGATCGTCCAAGTCGCATCGATGTTTCAGCACGGGAATTCGGTTGCGGCTGCATTTGCGTTGCTGACGCTCGGCACCGGAGTCAATCTAGGTCTTGTAGTCTGGATAATTCGCCATTACAGCTTCCGAAGATCGCTGGTATGGTTCACTTGCCTAGTCGCAATCGTGTTGCTCATGAGCTACTCACTCGACAAGCCGCTTCGACCCAAGGGGATCGAACCTGCTGATCACACGCATGCGTTTGATACCTATTGCAACCCTTTTGTTTCCGGGGATCAGAACTACTGGATGTCCGCTAAACGGGTCTTGGAAGAAGCCGCTACGCCGGCCGAAATCATCGCCTTGGGCGTTGCAGGATTGATGCTTGTATCTGGCGCTCTAGCTTATTGGCTCGATCCAAAAAATCAGTGGATGCAATGGCTGATACGTGTTCCCAATGCAGACGGACCTGGACTGCAATCCAAAGCAATGGGAATGCGTGATATCGTACTTCCCGATTGGGTCATCGCAACGGTTTCCCTGGGAGGCTTGCTCGCTGCGAGTATCTTGGCATGCTTCTTGTACTATCCGCCAGTGAGCGAGATTCGCAAAGAGATGCATATGATCGAAGCGGAAATGTTTACCGCCTATCGAAGCGGTCAATGGGAAACGCTCGAATACTGGATACCGATCCAAGAGGACTGGGCGCAGAAGATGAAGGTCAGTGCTTATCTGCGAGGTAAACCGCTCGATCGATACACGGATTTGAAGCTGCAGGTGTACAGGACGAAGCTGGAGCTTTTGGAGCATGCGACGGAAGATCGAGATCGGGAGGAAGCTCTGAAATTCGGCACGCAGGGTGCGAAAGCCTTCGGTCGTTTGAAAAAAGCGCTCGATAACTAACTAGCCTATAATCCTCGTGGGGTGATCTACTTGGGGATGATCTCGATGGAGTGAACAGCAGGACCGGGCATCAAGCTTGAAGCTTTGCCCGTTGCCCAATCGTCGAAGCCTGCTCGATAGAATTCCGAGAGGGGGTGCCCCGAGGCGCCTCCGGGCTGATGGTAAATGGCGACTGCCTCGAAACCTGGGCTGACGACCAAGCGTTGGGAGGCACCTCCTGAGGGGCTTTGAACTCGGGGCAGGTGGCTATCGCCAGGCAATTCAACATCGGGCATATCCAAGAG